>JAMORK010000032.1 GCA_027063645.1 Sulfurimonas sp. | reverse complement strand
CCTGACAGATGATACTTTAGCAGCACTCAAAGATGTTGATATAGGTAATGTACAGATAGATCAAACAGGTGATATTGCACAGATTAAAGATAGTTTTGCACGCATGATGAAAGCGATAGGCATTGGTATTATTATTCTTATTATGTCACTTATAGCTATCTATAAATCTGTAAGAATGTCACTTATTATGATACTTGTTTTACCTCTATCTATGATTGGAGCAGCATGGGGAATGTTACTTTTTGGAAAACCTAGCTGTATGCCGAGTCTTTTAGGAATTCTTTTACTCTTTGGTATTATTATCAAAAATGCTGTACTCTTAATCGATTTTTATCAATCTTACAGAGAGAAAGGTGAGGGAGCATTTGAGAGTGCACAAGAAGCAGTAACAGTGCGTTTTAGACCAGTTATGATGACAGCGTTTGGTACTATTGCAGGTATGATTCCAATTGCACTTGAACAAGCAGTTGGGTTAGAGCGTTTAAGTCCTTTGGCAGATGTTGCAATTGGTGGACTGTTAATAGGTACACTTTTAACACTCATTTATGTGCCTATGTTTGCTTATATATTTGATAAAGATGATACAAAAAAAGTAATATGAAAGGTGTGAATTATGTTTTATAAAATTATATATGTAGTATGGATGGCTTTATCTATCGTTGAACTTAATGCTTATGAGTTACCTGAGGTAAATATAGAATCAAAACAAAAGCCGACTATTGTTCTTTTTTCTGCTAAGAGCATAATTGTTGATAATGCTAAAAAGTATAAATTAACTTGGAAAACAAAAAATGCAACACATGTACAACTAACTTTTTTTGGGAATGTAAAGTTATCTGATACCCTTATTATTACAGATAAAGAGTACCAACGTGGTCCTATTACTTTAACGGCTACAAGTACAAAGAGTAAATTTACAGATTCTAAAACGATCAATCAATTTATAAAAGCTGAAAGAGAAGCCCCTATTATTAAACGTGAAACACAAAGAGTAAATCAAGAGTTTTATAACACACCACTACCTTATGCTTCACCATATCGTAGAAGAGTTATTCCTCGAAGAAGATATTAGAGAGTGTTTAAAACTCCATTGGAAGTGTAATGTATACTTGAATGAGTGTATCATTATCAAAAATTATAGCGATTAAGCTATGAAGAGTATATTAAAAGATTTTGGGTATTATTATAGAATAATGTTAGGTATAAGAGGAGTGGAGATGGAAGAGGTTTTTAGATGTATAGAAGATAACACACTCAATAATACACAAGCGATGAAAGAGTGCGTCGGAAAAATGGTCTGTACTAAAGAGGATTATTTGTCATTAGATGAAGAAAAGATTTTAAAAGCACTTCAGCTACCCGGAGAATTTTTTGTACTTCGTCTCCATTACAAAGATTATGATCAGGAGTTAGAAGAGCAAAAGATTAAGCATAAGCTATCGCAATCTTTAAGTGCTGTGATTACATATGAAGATGATGGTTCCTCCTATGAAGAGATAGAAAAATTTGTAAAGTATATCTATGAGATTTCAGATGAGAAGCAAAATGTTATCTTTGGTATTAAAAAAGTTGAGGAGCTTTCAGAGTATCCTATTACAATTTTGTTTAGTGGAATTTTGCCAATCAATCAACTTAAGATGACAATCGGAAAAAAGGTTTATGATCTTATCCATTCTGACGATATATACTTTAAACCAAAGTTTGCACAATATAGGGATTTAATCTCTAAAGATATAGGGATCCCTATACTTCCAGTTCTTCCAAAACTTGATGAAGAGCTTGAAGATATGCAGGTAAGACTTATAGATACTTACGATAATCGACTAATCGCTGAATTTATGGCAGATGAGGAGATAAGTAAAAGTACTATTGAGAAGTATTTTCAAAAGCTTGCTTATATCTATAAGGCTTTAGTAGAAGAAAAAAAGTACAAGAGAGGATAACATCATGGAAATATCAAATAGTATGAATCAATATCAATCTTTAAATATGTATCAAAAGCCACGCGAAGACTTGGTGACTATACCCGTAGAACCTCAAGAGCCTACTTATAAGTCAGGGGAGATTTACGATGCTAGTCAAGGGAATCTTATAAGTGATAAAGATGGAAATTTATCTTTAACTCCACAAGGGGAAGTCAATCTTGCAAATGCAAAAGAAGATAAAGCCTTAGAAGTTCAAGCACAAGATCAAGCAAGTAAAGATGCACAAAGAGCAAATGCAACTGATTATTTGGCTCATAAATCTATGCAATCACAAGTAGAAATATATTTAGCAGTAGCGACAGATGGTGAAGTCTCTTTAGGTGATTCAGAACTACCAAGCATATTAGACTCTTTACGAGATGTTCAAAAACAAAATAATGCAGTAGAAGCTTATGCTACATATAAAGAGAATCAAGAACTTATATAAAAATTACTCTTTTATCTTCTATCTTCATAATCTTATCGCAGTATTCTAGCATTCTGTCATCGTGAGTTACCATTACGATGGCTACATCTTGTTCTAAGGCAATTTTTTTGAGCATTTTAACAACATCAACAGAGCGGTTCATATCAAGAGCGGCAGTTGGTTCATCTGCTAAGATAATCTGAGGGTTATTCATTAAAGCTCTTGCTATGGCAACACGTTGGTTTTGTCCACCACTGAGTTGTGAGGGCATTGCCTTCTCTTTTTCTGCTATGTCAAAGTAGTTTAAAAGTTCTCTTGCTTTAGCTTTAGAGTCTGCATCTTTTACTTTATTTGCTTGTGGCAAGAGAGTTAGGTTGTCTATAATATTGAGAAAAGGGATGAGATAATGTGCCTGAAAGATAAAGCCTATTTTTTCTCTACGAATTTTTCTAGTCTCTTTAGTTAGCCACTTATTTTTATAAACTTTTTCATCTCCTAGCCACATGGTTCCACTGTTTGGTTCATCTACACACCCTAACATCATTAGGAGTGTAGTTTTTCCTGCACCACTTGGAGCTATGAGAGCAACGAGCTCCCCTTTGTTTATGGTAAAGTTTGCATCGCGAATTACATCCACAAAGGCATCGCCTTTACCAAAAGATTTGTTAAGGTTTTCTACTTTTATAGCTTGTTCTGTACTCATTTTACCCACCTATGGCAGCTCTAGGGTCTGCACTAATAACTTTTCTAACTCCTACAAAAGAAGCAACAATAGATGCAAGAACAACAATAAAAAAGAGTGTTAAAGCATCAGGGGTAAGAAGCACTACATTTTTTGGGAACTTAGTGTAGATGAGATGTGAAAAAACATTACCAAATATAAAAGCGAGAATACCAAGAAGTAAGGTCTCTTCAACAATCATTTTAATTATGGTGGCGTTTGGTAAACCAATAAGCTTCATAATAGAGATCTCTTTCATCTTTTCTAAGGTCATAGTATAGATAATAAGAGAGATAATAATAGTCGCAACCGTAATTAATATAACAGTAAATAAGCCTATCTGTTTTGAGGCTTTTTCAACAACATATTTTGTTAAAACATCACTCTGTTGTGTACGAGTATAGACAGCTTTATGAAGCCAAGTGCGAAGCTCCTGTGCTGTGTCATCTATGGTATATGTTGGTTTTACAGTCGCGATGATTGCGTTTACAAGATGGGAATCTTTGTTGATAATACCTCTTGCTCGGTCTGTTTGAATACGCTTGTTTGTATAGGTAAACTGAAGTATCTGTGCATCTTTGAGGCTGATATAAACAAGTGGATCACCACCCGAAGCAACTGTACCGTGAGTTATACCTACAACAGTGTAGATATCACGACCAAGTTGCATAGTATCACCAAGTTTGTAAAGTGTTTTATCACTTACTACAATCTCATAATGGTCACTTTGTAAAACTCGTCCTGCAATAAGTCTTTTTTTATTTATAGGGTTAATCTCTCCATAAATATCGTAACCAATGGCAAAAACCGTGAGTTTCTTTTCCCCAAAAGGGATTTGAAGACTTTGTAGGGTGATAGCCTCACTTTTATCTATTGCTTGGTAACCTTTGAGGGTATACTTTAAATCTTCATGGACTCTTGATGCTTCAGCAAAGGGCCCAAGAGTGTTTTCTTGAACTACCCATAAATCAACATCTAAATCATCCAATATAACTCTAGCATCAGCTATCATACCACGGTAAACACCTATCATAATAAGAACAATTCCAAGGAGCATCCCTACACCCATAGCTGTTACAATAAACTTGCCTAAGGTGTGTCGAATATCCTCTTTTGCTAAGTGAATCATTAGTGTATTTTCATCCCATCTGAGAGTGGTTTTTTGCTACTGCTTGGCACAATAATTTGCATATTTTCATTGATGTTTTTTACAGCAAAGTTTTTGTCATTTTTATCGATAATATCTAGTTTTATAAAATGGGCATGGGAATCTTTTGCTATCCAAACACCAAGTTCACCACCATTTTGAACAACAACTTTGGCAGGAATGGTCACTACATCTTTAATTGTTCGTATATCTATGCTTGTTTTGGCTTGCTCGTTTATATAAAATGGTTGAGGTATCTCAACAAATGCAACATCAATCTCACGTTCAAGTGTTACAGCATCACTCATGGCGTTTATACGCTTGACAACACCTTTGTAGTGTTTATTTGGTTGTGAGCGTAGTGTTATAGTTGCAGATTGTCCCAGTGTAATGTTTGCACTTACTCTCTCATCTATTTTAGTGGCAACCCATAGCGTTTTAGGGTCTACAATTTGTAAAATGGGAGTGGAGGCTACAACATTTTGAGCCACTTCAGCATCTTTGCTTATCACATAACCATCTACAGGTGCATATACTTTTAGTCTATCTATCTTTGTTTGAATGACATCTATATTTTTAGAAGCGACAAGTGCTGCTGCTTTTGCAGAATTTATATGTGCTTTAGAAGCATTTATGGCAGCATCTATACTATCTAAGTCAGCCTTTGCTTTATCATACTCTGCTTGTGAAGCAAATTTTTGTGCTTTGAGTTTTTCATAGCGTTCAAAGGTGATTTGAAGGAGCTTTTTTTGAGCTTTTTGGTTGTTGAGGTCATCTTGAGAAGCTTTAATGTCAAACTCTGCTTTTTGTAAACTTGCTTGTGCAACAGCTAAGAGAGCAGGGAGGTCTACACCATCCATCTCTATAAGAAGCTCACCTTTTTTAACCCACTCACCGTTGTCTGTGTGGATAGCAAGAATTTTACCACCGCTTTGTGCTGTGATGGCATAAACATTTTTTGCCCCAACATTACCAATACCACTAATACTTACATGAAGAGTTTCTTTTTTAGGTACTATTAGTTTATAACTTGTTTTAGGGATATAGACCTTATTATAAAAAAGAGTTCCTAATAGTCCAATAACAATAACTACGATGAGATATTTTATATATTTGTTCATTATATTTTTCCTTGTAAATATTCTAATTTATGAAGTGCACTACTTCTTTCATATTTGGCACTGAGTAGACCAAGTTGTGCATCAAGTTGTAATGCAGATGCATCAAGAACCTCTATGTAAGTTGAGAGTCCCTCTTTGTAGCGAGCATTTAAAAGATCATATGTACTTCTAGCAGCATCAAGTTGTGCATTTTTAGCAGCTATGGTTTTTTCGTAGCGTTTGAGGTCTATAAGTAAAGACTCTATCTCTCCTCTGAGTGCTAAAAGTTTAGAGCTATATTCAGCTTGAGAACTTTGTCTATTTATCTCTGCTTGTTCCACTTGAGCAGATGTTCTTCCACCACTATAAAGTGGTACATTGAGTGTTATGCCTACAAGTGATGAATCATATTCATTGAGTGTGTTTTGGTAACTATATGAAGCGATACCATCAATAGAACCATAGTGGGAAGCTTTCGCCGATTTATGCTCTAAGTAACTTTTTTGAACCCCTTTTTTAAGGGCTTTGAGTGATGGTGAATCATGAATGATACTTTGCTCATTCATCCCTTTCATTTGTAGTTCAAGTGTATCTTCAAGTTCTATATCTTCAGGTATATCTTCATTTATATAAAGAGACAAGCTTACTCTAGCTTTTTCGTAATTAGCTTGAGAGATAGCAAGATTGTCTTTGGCTACATAAAAAGAGGAGAGAAAACGTGTTGCATCGGCTGATGTTTTCATCCCTTGTTGTACCTCTGCTAAAGCTTGTTTGTAAAGAGCTTCTTTTGATTCCAAATCTTTTTCTCTTACCTCTATGGCAGAGCGTTGTACTAACATCAGTTCATATTGAAGTTTTACTTGGTAAGCTAGGTAAGCTTTTGCATCTTCTAAAGAGAGTTTGGCGATGTCGATGTTCTCTTTTTGTGCATCTATATTAGCCGTTGTTTTAGAAAAATCCCAAATCTTTTGGTGTAGAGTTGCACTTAAAATATAACCATCATTATCTATAGTATGAAAAACACCATTTGTTGGTAGTACATAGGTTTTTGTAGGGTCATACTCAGCATATAAATTTACTTGTGGTAAGTAATCAGCTTTTGCAAGGCTAACACCTTTTTCATTTTTATGTACCACTAAAGTAGCTTTTTGTATATCTGGATGAGTGTTGAGTGCCTTTTGTATGGCAGAATCGAGTGTTAATGTTTGAGCAAAAAGTTGTGTGCCTAAGAGGGCAAATAGTAATAAATTTTTTTTGAACACTGTCTTTCCTTTATGATGAGGGCATTATGGCACATCAATGTTAAGTCAGTGTTAAAATTCATCATCCTTCTCAAAGGCTTCTAGCTCTTTTTGGTACTCTCTCTCCTCTTGTGCTTTGAGCTCCTCTTGAGACATCATAGCTTGGGAAACAAACTCTCCTATATGTGTTTTATTCTCTAGTTTATACATATAGGCATATGTTCCCACTAAAATGGTAATAAGAGTAGAAAAAGCGATAATCTTTTGGGCTGTGTTAAAGGTTTGAATCTTCTCTTTTCTTTTTATCTCGCAAACGCCACCAGGGCAATGTGTTGCTTTTGCAGGCATAACAAGGTTATAAATTTTACAACCAAGACAGATAGAAAAGGCAGATTCACTTAAAAGAAGCAAAAGACAGATAATACATATGAGAACTTTAATAGGGTTTGGTTGCCAGTTAATTACAAGAAGATAAAACATAGGAAGAGCTAAAAGAAGTCCTAAACCCCAGGCAAATCTTTTTTGTGCCGCACCTACATACTCTGGCGTTTGGTTTTGTACAAAAAAACGCCCTAAAAGCATAGATGGAGAGTAGCTAGGATTAATTACTCGAATAAGAAAATCAAGTGTAAAAAACGAGATAAAGTAACGGGTGACAATCCCATGAGAAAGCATCACGGCGTTTGTGAGGCTAAGGAGACCAAGAGCGAAAAGTATACCAGCAGCAGCTCTCGCTTCACGCTCATTTATCACCCTAACATCGTAGCCTTCTACCTTTTCTCCGTATGTAAAAAAATCTTTTATCATTACTATCTTCCCTTTTTGCCAATAACTTAATGAAAGATATTATATAATAAAAAATGAAAATATGGATATCAGATACACAAACACAATCACATCGCCTTGTAAAGATGAATTGTGAAGAGCATAGCGACTATATTTACCTTGGTGATTTAGATGATGAGGCTCTTGAGAATTTTTTTAAGAGTGTTGACTTAACAATGGATGTAGCAAAAAATATGAAACTTATTAAATATTATGGTTATTTGCATCTGTTTGTAATCAATAAAAAAGAGAACTAAATGGCAAAACGCATTTTTATAACAGCGACAAATACTGACATAGGCAAAACTTACACCACAAATAAACTTCTTCGTGAATATGCAGCTAATGGAGTGAGAGTAGGGGCGATAAAGCTTATTGAAACTGGTGTAGTGGATAACAAAGCCCCTGATGGGATGGAACTTTTGGCAACACTCAAAGAACTTAACCCTGAATTTAAAGATATTATACTTGAAGATATTGTCCCAATTACTTATGAACTTGCAGCAGCACCTTATGTGGCATCTCGTGCAACACCTCTTGATTTTACTTTGCTTCAAGAGAAGATAGAAAAGCTTGAAGAGTTATGTGATGTTTTACTTATTGAAGGGGCAGGTGGCCTTTTGGTACCAGTTGATGGTAGTTTTATGATGATAGACTTGATTCTGTTTTTTCAAGCTTCCGCTCTTTTGGTTACACATTGTTCTCTTGGATGTATCAACGATACACTTTTAAGCTTACAAGCCTTGAAAAATAGAAATATTCCAGCTGTAGTGGCGTTTAACTGTCGTGGTGGGGATGAAAACTTTGAAACACTCAGTGAGCCTTTCTTTTTAAATACTGGCTATGATGTGATGAAAGTAGATAAAGATATTGACACCATTTGTGATGTCTTGTATAATTTGTAAAAAAAAGAGAGAAGATGGCACATTTAATCCGTACAGATGATTTTACTAAAGAAGAGATAGAAGAGATTTTGGCTGATGCAAAGCATTTTAGTGATGGTAAGTTTGAGCGAATACTTCAAGATAAAATCATCATCACCCTCTTTTTTGAAAACTCTACAAGAACGCGAAGCTCTTTTGAGATAGCAGCGAAACGCCTCGGTGCAGATATGGTGCACCTTGATGTTTCAAAAAGTTCTACAAAAAAAGGGGAAACACTTGTAGATACTGCAATGAATCTTGATGCAATGGGTCCTCATGCCATTATTGTACGTCATCAAAATGCGGGTGTTCCAAAAATTCTCTCTAACCATACTAAGGCAAGTATCTTAAATGCAGGAGATGGCGCTCATGCTCATCCATCTCAAGCACTCTTAGATCTTTACACTTTAAAAGAGCATTTTGGAGATGTTGAGGGGAAAAAGATAGCCATAGTAGGCGATATTAAAAACTCTCGCGTTGCAAACTCAAACATTGAGCTTCTCTCGCGTTTTGGAATGGAAGTGATTTTGGTTGCTCCTCCTCAGTTTCTGCCATCAACATCATTAAGAACTACTCATTATTTAAGTGAGATTATTGATGAGGTGGATGCGATTATGAGTTTAAGAACACAAACAGAACGCCACTCCTCACAAAGTTATGCTTCACTTAAAGATTATGCAAGTGATTTTTGTATTACAGAAGAGCTTTTAGGTGAGAGAGATATTGTCTTACTTCATCCAGGGCCAGTCCATAGAAACATAGATATCACAGATGCCCTCTTGGACGATAAACGCTGTAAAGTACTCGAACAAGTTAATAATGGTGTAAATATCCGTATGGCGATTTTGAAAAAGCTTATCGCTTAGATTTGTATGTCATTTGAAAAACTCAATGCTCTTGGTAAGGAGCGAAAGCCTTTTTTATTTATAAGTGATTTCTTAGGAAAAAATATAGAGGTTTTTCCCCTTGAGACACTTAAAGAAGAGGATATTGAGTTTTGTATAGATGCAAAGTACACCTACAAAGAACACCCTCATACTTTTAAAACAAACCCTGTAGACTTTCAATGCTACCAAGAAAAATTTGCACAGGTGATAGAGAAGATACAAGCAGGTGAGACCTACATATTAAACCTTACTCAACCTACAAAGATACAAACGCCACTGAGATTAAAAGAGATATATACCTTGGCAAATGCACATTATAAGTTGCGTTTTAAAGAAAAATTTGTCTGTTTTTCTCCTGAGAAGTTTATAAGTATAGAAGATAACACCATCCATACCTACCCGATGAAGGGAACTATAGATGCCTCACTCAACAATGCCGAGGCAAAGATACTTGCCAATCAAAAAGAGATGGCTGAGCATGTGATGATAGTAGATTTACTACGAAATGATCTTTCCATCGTAGCAAAAGATGTCAAAGTGGAGGAGTTTCGTTATATTCAGAGTATTGATGCTGGGGAGAAGAAGCTTTTGCAGGTAAGTTCTCACATAAGTGGAAAAGTATCAAATAATTGGCATGAAAATATTGGAACTATCTTAAAAAATCTTCTTCCTGCTGGCAGTATCAGTGGTGCTCCAAAAAAAAGTACCTTAGAGATTATAAATCAGCTCGAAGGGTATGAGAGAGGATATTTCTCCGGTATCTTTGGCGTTTATGATGGTGCTACATTAGATTCAGGTGTAATGATACGTTTTATAGAAAATACTCAAGATGGCTACATTTACAAAAGTGGTGGGGGCATAACACTTGATAGTGATGTACTCTTAGAGTATAATGAGCTTCAAGAAAAGATATATTTACCATAAAAGAGAAGAAAGAGAATCATGTTACATAAATTTTTTACAAGCGGGTTTAGTTTTAATGAATCTGAGTTAGAATTAAGAAGTAGGTTTCAAATGGTAAATATTGCCATTGTTCTCTCCTCCTTCTCTCTTCTCTATGGTATGACAATGAACTACCTCAGAGCAACTCCAGAGTTGATCCCTGTAGAGTCTTTTTTACTCCTTGTTAATATTATTTTATTTTTTATCTTAAGACACAATAAAACAAAGTTCACCCTTGTTTCAACAGTTATTACATTTCAATTTACTTTTTTCTTTTTATATCTTATTTATACCAATGAACCAAGCTCACTTAAGCATATATGGCTCTTTACATACCCTATCATTTTACTCTATCTTCAACATAAAAAATTTGCTGTGTATTGGTTTATGCTGACACTATTTTTACTGCTGATTGCACCTATTCAGACTTTTGTGTCAGTTTCCTACTCTCCATTTCAGGTCTCTTATATAGCGGTTGTTCTTATTATTGTCACTTTGATTATCAATTTTTATCAGTCAAAGATGGAGGAGGCTAAATCTTTAGTACTCTCACAACAACTTAAACTCCAAGAGCAGGTTGAAGAGATGATGCAAAAAGATAAGCTTTTATCGATTCAGTCGAAGCAAGCTGTGATGGGGGAGATGATGAGTATGATAGCCCATCAGTGGAGACAACCCCTTTCAACAGTGACATTAAACATCTCAAATATTCAGATTAGGAGACTTCTTGAAGAAGATATTGAAGCTAAAGATCTTGATAAAACACTTGAGGATATTAGCAATACTATTATCTACCTTTCTGAAACTATAGATGACTTTCAAACATATTTTCAGCCAAATAAAGAGATTGAAGAGGTAGAAGTGCATGAACTCCTACAACGCACTATCAATTTTGTAGAGCCAAGAGTGAAAAATACACAGATAACTATAGAGATAGAACCTTTTGATACACTATATATAGAGACATACCAAAACGAGTTTGTGCAGGTTCTGCTCAATATCCTCAACAATGCTATAGATGTACTTATTTTTGATCAGGTGAGAAACCCTAAGATTAAGGTCAGTGTGACTCAAATAGAAGATGAGGTACTCATAAAGATACAGGATAATGCCAGAGGTATTCACTTTGATGATATGACAAAAATTTTTGATCCCTATTTTAGTACGAAAGGGAAAAATGGAACAGGTTTAGGTCTTTATATGTCTCAGATGATAGTGCAAAAACAATTCAATGGAAATATTGATGTTGAGAGTTCTGGAAATGGGACGGTATTTCGTATACGAGTACAAAAAACACTCAATCAAAACTGATCATAAAAAGATGTTCTTTTTGAGATTTTTTCTTTTTTCTTTTGGAAATCTTTTTTTAGTTAGTTTGTTTACATTTAATCTTTATGGTATATATTTTTTCTTCCTTATCTTTTTCATTGGAGGTTTATATAAAAGAAGAGTGACTTTATGCACAAAAGAGCTTTTATATTTTCTTCTCTTATTCTCTTTGATTGTCTTTATATATAACTTTGTAGAAGATGAAATCTATGATCTTTTTATTGACCTTGGAATCGATATGGTTTTTATCCCCATCAACTTAGAAGTTCTTCTTGCATTAACATTTATACATCTTTTTATTTTATATTTACTTGGCTATAATAGAGCAAAAATAATTTAGGGGTATCTATGTATATAGAAGAGTTGAAGTTTTCGTTGTGGGCAGATTTTATTGAGAGAGATTACCTTGATAACGAGTTTAAAGATTTAATCAATGCCGGTACGATCAATGGAGCAACTTCAAATCCTGCTATTTTTAAGAGTGCAATATTAACATCTCTAGCATATAAAAAACAGCTCGCATCTTTAGATGGACTGAGTGCAAAAGAGAAATATGAGGCTGTAGCTATTTACGATATCCAAAAAGCAGCAGATATTTTAAGACCTTTGTTTGATAAGGGGGATGATGGCTATGTAAGTATAGAAGTAGACCCCTATCTGTGTGATGATGCTGAGGCAACTATAGCAGAGGGAAAAAGACTTTTTTCTCAGATAGACAGACCCAATGTAATGATAAAAGTACCTGCAACAAAGGCAGGATATAAAGCGATGGAGGCTCTTACCTCTGAAGGTATCCCTGTAAACGCGACACTTATTTTTAAAAAATCGCAGGCTATTGCTTGTGCAAAAGCTTTTGAATCAGGGGTGAAAGCAAATGGTGCTAAAGTTGATACCGTCATAAGTATTTTTGTCTCACGTGTAGATAGAGCTTTGGATGCTCAACTAAGTGAACTGAATATAGAAGTGGCAAAAAGTGGAATCTATAATACAGCAGATATCTATGCTGCGATAGAATCTATGAATGTACTTGGGTGTCGAGCTCTTTTTGCAAGTACAGGTGTGAAAGATGATTCTCTTGCTGCACACTATTATATAGAGCAACTTTTGGCATACAACAGTGTCAATACTGCTCCAATAGATACCATTAAAGCTTATGTGCAAAACGGTGGTAAAGATAAAGCACTACCGATTTCACAAGAGATTATCGCTGCACATTTTGAAAAAATAAAAGCAGCAGATATAGACTTCGAAGCTGTTTTAGATAAGCAGATAAAAGATGGCTTAGATGCATTTAAAGATGCATTTCAAGAGATACTGGAGGCATTATGAACAATGAAGTAGATGTAAGTAAGCTTACCTTTGAACAGCTAAAAAAAGTACGTGCTTATCTTAAAAAAATGATAGACAATGGTGGGAGTGACCTCCATATTAAGGCAAACTCTGTTATTCGTGCACGTATCAATGGAAACATAGTTCAATTTTCTGGGGGTATATTATCAAAAGAGGATGCCCTTACTTTTGCAAAAGAGTTACTTAAAGGGCGCTATGCTGAATTTGTAGAGAAAAAAGAGATAGATTTAGTTTATCCATTTGATGAGCGAAATCGTTTTCGTGTAAATGTTTTTTTTCAAATGGATGGTGTCTCAGCAGTTTTTCGTGTTATTCCTGTACAGATTCCAAGTTTTGAGAAGTTGCATCTACCAGAGATACTTAAAAGTTTTACCCAAAAAGAGCGCGGTCTTGTGCTAGTGACGGGGGTAACAGGTTCAGGTAAATCAACAACACTTGCAACACTGATAAATGAGATAAATTTAACAAAGAAAAAGCATATTATCACCATCGAAGATCCTATTGAGTTTGTGCATAAAGATAGAGGCTGCATTGTGAATCAACGATCAGTTGGACAAGATACACTCTCTTTTGGTACAGCTCTTCGTGCAGCTTTACGTGAAGATCCCGATATCATTTTAGTTGGGGAGATGCGTGACCGTGAAACTATTAACCTCGCTTTACATGCAGCTGATACAGGGCATTTAGTTTTCTCAACCCTCCATACTGTGGATGCTAAAGAGACCATTAACCGTATTATCGCTCAATTTCCAACAGAGGAGCAAAATCGTGTTCGTCTCTCTCTTGCAGGTGTACTTCAGGGTGTTATCTCTCAACGTTTAATCCCTACTGTTGATGGTGGTCGTCGTGCCGCTATGGAGATACTTGTGCGTACACCACTTATAGAAAAACTTATTATGGAAAACCGAGATTTTGAGATTCGTGATGCGATTGAAAATGGAAAAGATCATTATAAATCACAAAGTTTTGATCAAGCTATCTTAGAGCTTTTTAATGATGGTATCATCTCAAAAGAACAAGCGATGGAAAATGCTACAAGTGCATCAGACTTAGAACTTAAAATCTCTGGATTAAGTAGTGGTCAAATCACTTCTGCACCAAAAGATGCTGCAGAAGATACTAGTGCTCCAATGATGAACGATAACGATATATTTGACTTAAAGTAATCTTTAAAACATAAGTGGATATAATTGCGCCTATTTTTAAAAACACAAGGATTCAATATGTTAGAAGGTATTATTAGAGAGAGTATTGGTAAAAAGGGCACTAAAGCACTTCGCCGTGATGGTTATCTAATTGCAAATATTTACGGAAAAGGGCTTGAAAATATCAATGCCGCGTTTAAAGAAAACGAATATATCCGTGCTGTACGCAATAAAGAAACTTTAGCATTTCCAGTAAAAGTTGGAGATAAAGAGATGAGTGTTGTTGTACAATCATATGAATCTCACCCATTAACAGGAAGACTTTTACATGTTGACCTTATGATCGCTCAACCTGGTGTTCTTACACACTATATGGTTCCAGTTGAAGCAGTTGGTGAATCAATTGGTGTTAAAAACAAAGGTCTTGTAAATATCGCAAAAAGACGTTTACGTGTTCAAGCAAAAATCGAAGATCTACCAAAAGCAATCGTAATTGATGTAACTGAGATGGATTTAGGTGATTCTAAACTTATCCGTGACATCGCTAGAACTGAAAATGTTAGATTTACTGATGCAGATCGTGTATCTGTACTAAGTATCATTAAAGCTAAATAATTATGCTTATAGTCGGACTGGGTAATCCTGGCCCGAACTATAAAAAAACTCGTCATAACATAGGTTTTATGGTTATTGATGAGCTTATTCGTAGAAAAAATGCTCAAAAACTTTCCTCCTCATCTTTTGAAGGTGATCTTTTCAAATTCTCAAATCATTTTTTATTAAAACCACTGACATTTATGAATCTCTCTGGAAACTCCATAGTGAAAGTAAAAAAATTTTATAAACTCGATGAAGTTGTTGTAATACATGATGATTTAGATCTGCCTTTTGGGACCTTGCGTTTCAAACATGGTGGTGGGCATGGTGGTCATAATGGATTACGCTCAACTGATGAAAAGATATCAAAAGAGTATGCTCGTATTCGTATGGGTATAGGTAAACCTGAACATAAAGGGGAAGTGGCTTCTTATGTTTTAAGTGATTTTTCACCACAGGAGCAAGAATATCTTCCTGAGTGGATAAGCCATACCTGTGAAGCTGTGGAATTTTTACTTACAAATTCATTGGAAGATACAAGTTCCAAGTACACAATTAAAAAATTTAAGCTAAAATAACACCTATGTTAGCATTTAAATATATTTCACTCCATTATCTTAAATATTTTCTTATTATTTTAAGTGCATTAGTACTGTTTTGGATCGGTTTTGATTATATGCAAAATGCAGAAAAACTCTCCAAATCTGCGAATCTTCTTTTAATTTATTTTGTCTACAAATCATTTTTTGCTATCGATATGTTACTTCCATTGGCTCTTGTTTTTGGGATGATATCTACAAAGATATATCTTATAAGAACGAATGCTTTAGTCTCTTTTTATTCCCTTGGCTATTCGCGAGTAGATGTTTTACGCCCTTTCGTTGTTGTTGCTACCTTAATCTCTTTTATTTTTATCTCTTTGCACTCCTTTTCGAACTTTGCACGCTCAGCAGAGTACTCTATGAATATCCGCAATAATGGACAATATTTAAGCCCTACAAGAGATCTTTTCTTTACTTATAAAAAGCAGTATGTTTACTTTTCACAGATGCGTCCTCTACAAGAAAAGGCGGTGGGGATTCGTGTTTTTAGTGTAAAAAACAACTCTTTAAAAGAGGTTTTAGTCGCTAAAGAAGCAACATATAGAAATGATTTTTGGCATATTAAAAAGGCTGATATTATTAGAAAACCTGATAATTTAGGTTTTGATTCTCTTGGTATGAAGGTGACTGAAGCTCAAGATTTAGATATTTTGGGTGGCTTTAGACCAAAAATGCTTGATCAGGTTTATGAGGGGAAAGTGAACTTTACCATCCTTGATGCCTTTGCTGCTATCCGTATTTTGGATGAACAAAATGTAGATACGAGTAGTATTCGAGGGGCACTTTATAAGATATTTATCTATCCACTTTTTGTCCCTTGTTTAGTGGTAATCATCTTCTTTTTTGTCCCTATAAGTGTACGCTTTTTAAATGTTTCACTCTTTAGTTTTGGAGCAATTTTAGCTACTTTATTGATTTGGGGTATGCTTTTTATGCTGATAGAACTCTCAAACAACAAAACAATTCCAAGTGAAGTGGGTGTGATTTTACCTGTATTTATACTCTTTTTGGTTGCTTTGAGGCAATGGAGAAAGTATAGACTTACAACCTCTTAAGGCTTTCTAAGCACATTTTAGATAAAATCACTTAAAAAATATTTGGAAATTTTTATGATTGATTTTAAAGCATTAACACAAGAGTACAAGACTCCCCTTTATGTTTATGATTTTGACTATATGGCGGCTCAATATGATGAGCTTAAAGAGGCTTTTCGTGGAAGAAAGTCCATTATTGCTTATGCTGTAAAAGCAAACTCAAACCTTAGTGTTGTCAAACACTTTGCTAAAATGGGTAGTGGGGCAGATTGTGTCTCTATTGGTGAGGTTCGCCGTGCTTTTTTAGCTGGTATCCCTGCATACAAGATTATCTTCTCTGGTGTTGGGAAAAGTGATGACGAGATTCGCGAAGCGATAGAGAGAGATATTCTTTACATCAATGTTGAGAGTGCAGCAGAACTTGAACGAGTTGAACTTATTGCAAAAGAGCTTGGAAAAGTATCTCGTATCAGTATTCGTGTCAATCCAAACATTGACCCAAAAACACACCCTTACATCTCAACAGGATTACATGATAACAAATTTGGAGTAGATTTAAGTACTGCAAAACGTATGTATATCTTGGCAAATAATTCTGAGCATTTAGACCCTGTAGGGATCCATTTTCATATCGGTTCACAACTTACAGAACTTGACCCTATTCGTGAATCGGCTGAGATAGTAGCAGACTTAGTACGTTCACTCCAAAATATCAAAATTGAACTCAAGTTCTTTGATATTGGTGGTGGATTAGGGATTAAGTATGATGATGAGACAACAATCAAGCCTTATGATTATGCACAAGCAATTTTAGGTTGTTTGACTGCACTTGATTTAACAATTCTTTGTGAACCAGGGCGTTTTCTTACGGCTAATGCTGGGTATTTTGTATCAAAAGTACTCTATGAAAAACAAAATGGTACGAAGAAATTTGTTGTGATTGATGGAGCGATGAATGATCTATTACGTCCATCACTCTACAGTGCTTACCACAAGATTACCGCTGTAACAGAGTCTACATCAGAGCCTCGTCCTGTTGATATTGTTGGACCTGTATGTGAGAGTGGAGATTTCTTTGCAAAAGATTACCCACTTCCAGAGTTAAACCACAATGATTTAGTAGTAGTTCACAGTGCTGGAGCTTATGGCTTTGGTATGGGAAGTAACTACAACACACGCGGGCGCTCAGCAGAAGTGGCACTTGAAAATGGAAAAGCGAGACTGATTCGTAAACGTGAGACATTTGAAGATCTGATCGCTTTAGAGAAAGAATTTTTAGAAGACTAGGAGAAAAAGTTTGTATTTTATAGATGTTCAAGGTACTTTGATAAGCGATGCAGATAAGTCACCCATTCGTGGTGCAAGAGAGTTTATAATGCATCTCAATAGCTCAAATATTCCCTATATGATCATCACAAACAATACAAAAAAATCCTCACAAGATTTCTATGATTATCTCCAAGGTATTGGTTTCGAATTTAGTTTTGAGCACTATCTTGATCCACTTATGTTGCTTGATGGAAGAGTTAAAAAAGAGAGTGTAGCAGCTTATGGAGCACAAGAGTTTTTAGATACTTTAGTTGCAATGGGTTACACACTTGATTATACAAATCCAAAGACCGTTTTGCTTGCTATTAAAGAAGACTTTAGTGCAGATGAGTATGCTCAAATGATAGACTTTTTACTCTCAGGAGCCTCACTTGTAGGGATGCATGAGACCTCGATTTATGCCAAAAATGACAAACGCTATCCAGGTGTTGGAGCAATTTTAAAGCTTTTAGAGTTTGCGACAAGTGTTGAGTATGATGTGGTTGGAAAACCAAGTGTCGCGTTTTATGAGGAAGCTCTTCAAAGATTAAATATGCAAGGCAAAAAGTTTAAGTTTAGTGATATAGAGATCATCAGTGATGATGTCAAGGGGGATTTAGGTGGTGCTAAAGAGCTCGGGATGAAGACTGTTTTTGTAACGAGTGGAAAGTATAGATCTGCTGAAGAGATTGTTCCTTTTTTAGATGAAAAACTCAAACCTGACCTTATATTTGCTGATATGCAAGAGATACTGGAGAAATTATGAAAGCCAAATCAAGATGGGAAACTCTGCAAGATTGTAGAGATGCGATAGATACTATAGACAATGAGATGTTAGAACTTCTTAACAAGCGTATGGAAGTGGTTGAGCGTGTTGGTGAGATAAAAAACGATACAGGTGGAGCTATCTATAGACCAGAACGTGAAAAGGCGATTATTGAGCGTTTAACACAGATGAGTCAAGAGAGTGGTGGCGTTTTAAATAAGAGTGCTATTGAAGCGATTTTTTTAGAGATATTTGCAGTGGCACGTAACTTGGAACTTCCAGAACGCATAGCTTATCTTGGACCTGAGGGGAGTTTTACCCATCAAGCAGCAGAGAGTCGTTTTGGTGCAATGAGTGACTATCTTTCACTCAACTCTATCGAGGCTGTATTTACTACACTTGAGTCTAAACGTGCAAAATTTGGTGTTGTGCCTATAGAAAACTCTCGTGATGGGATTGTGGGTGAAACACTCGATCTGCTTTCAAAATCTTCTGTCAAAATAGTTGCAGAGCTTTATATGCCTATCCATGTCGCTTTTGCAACAAAGGCAAAAAACATAGAGAGTGTGACAAAAATTTACTCAAAAGATAAGGGTTTTGGTCAAACAAGAAAATTTTTAAGTGAACATGGCTTTGCCAATATTGAACAAATTCCTGTAGAGTCTACAGCAAAAGCAGCCATACTCGCAGCAGAAGATGAAAACGCAGCAGCAATCTGTTCCCATATCGCAGCAAAACTCTATGGTGTTCCTACAATGTTTGAAAATATAGAGGATGAGAGTGATAATGCAACACGTTTTATCATCTTAAGTGACTTTAAAAATGGTATAAGTGGAGAAGATAAGACTTCCATACTTGTACGTTTAAAAGATGCGGTAGAAGCAGGTGCACTAGTACATTTCTTACAAGATTTTGATGCACAAAAAATCAACTTAAGTAAGATAGAATCACGTCCATCTAAAGATAAAGATGGTGGTTTTGATTACTGGTTCTACATCGATTTCTTTGGGCATATTGATGAAGAAAGAATACAAAAAGTTTTAGCAAAACATGAGGGTGAAGTCACATGGCTTGGCTCTTATGTCAAGGGTGAGGATTAAGATTGAAATTTAATAAAAAACTAGAAAATATAAAAACATACGAGGCTGGAAAGCCTATAGAATTAGTGGTGCGTGAGTTTGGTATTGAGCCAAAAGATATAGTAAAGCTCGCTTCAAATGAAAACCCACATGGATGTTCACCAAAGGTGCAAAATGCAGTAGGTAAAATCGTGGCAAATATGGCACTTTATCCAGATGACAGCATGATGAAACTCAAAGAGGGGCTTTGTAAACGTTTTGAAATTGCAGAAAAAAACCTTGTAATAGGGAGTGGAAGTGATCAGGTTATAGAGTTTTTGATGCATGCAAAAGCAGATGAAAACTCAAAAATTCTTATCAACTCTGTAACATTTGCTATGTATGAGATCTATGCAAAACATGTGGGTGCTGAGATTATTCGTACACAATCTCAAGAGCATAATTTAGAGGAGTTTTATGAGCTTTATAAGCAAGAAAACCCCGATATTATATTTCTTTGTACACCAAACAATCCTACAGGTGATGCTATAGATGCAGAGGCTTTGATGGCATTTATCCAAAAGATTGATGAAGATACCTTAGTGGTTGTAGATGGTGCTTACATGGAGTATGGTGCATTTAAAGATGCAAAGAAAAAAGTGACACCAAAAGAGCTTATAGAAAAGTTCTCTAATGTGATCTATCTTGGAACATTCTCTAAGGCTTATGGACTTGGTGGAATGCGTACAGGTTATGGGATCGCAGATGCAAAAATCATTAAAGAGCTTTATAAACTTCGCCCCCCTTTTAATATCACTACTCTCTCACTTGAAGCAGCAAGTGTAGCCCTTGAAGATGAGGAGTTTGTAAAGTATTGTATCGCTGATTGTTTTGAGCAGATGAAACGCTACGAAGATTTTGCAAAAGAGCAAAAAATAGATATAATAGAGAGCTATACAAATTTTGTTACTTTATGTCTAAATGAGAACCAAAATTCTAAAGATTTAGCAGATGCATTACTAAGACGGGGAATGATTGTGAGAGATTTAAGTGGTTATGGCTTGAATGCTATCCGTGTGACAGTTGGAACACTCAAACAAAATGATCGTTTCTTTGTTTTAGCATCAGAATTGATGAAGTAAGAGTGGGATTGAATGGATTTTAAAGTACTATTTTCACAGTTAGTTGTTCTTTATGCGAAACTAACAAAGCAGCAAAAGATGATTATTGCTGCAGCAATTGTGGGGATAGTAGCTTTTTTAATCTTTTTAGTTGTTTACAGTGCCAATAAAGCGGCTCCAAATAAGTATGAAGTACTTTTTGATCAATTAAGTTCTGATGATGCAGCGAAGGTTGTAGCTCAACTTGAAAAAGATGGAATTGAGTATAAGCTTGAAGCAAACAATGTTATCAAAGTTCCTAAAAATGTTGTTTATAAAGAGCGTATCAACATCGCTTCACTTGGTATTCCAAAAGATAATGGTGTTGGTTTCGAACTTTTTGACAAACAGGAGTTTGGGGCAACATCATTTGATCAAAAGATTAAGCATCTTCGTGCCTTAGAGGGGGAACTCTCCCGTACTATAAATGCTCTTAATCCTATTGAGAGTGCATCAGTCTCTCTTGCTTTACCAAAAGATTCTCTCTTTGTTTCTAAAGAGGTAAATCCTACAGCCTCGGTTATGATACAACTCAAAGAGGGGAGAAATCTTAGCTCAAAGCAGATTCGTGGTATCAAAAATCTCGTAGCAGCAGCAGTTTCTAAAATGAATTCAGCTGATGTGATGCTGATAAACTCTGATGGTGAAACACTTGGTGATGAAGATGAGATGGCTCAGATGGGTGAGCTCTCAAGTGTACAACAAAAGTTTAAAAGCAAAGAGGAGAAGAAACGTCAAAAGAAGATTGTTGATGTGATCTCCCCTTTTGTTGGCGGAAAAAACAAGGTAGTAGCTCAGGTGACAATTGAATATGATTTTTCAATTAAAAACTCAACAAGTGAAACTTACGATCCTGAAAATGTTGTAAGAAGTGAGCAAGTTAGTGAAGAAAAACGTGAAGGTGGCTCACCAGAGCAAGTGGGTGGCGTTCCAGGGGCTGTTAGTAATATAGGCCCAGTTCAAGGACTTAAAAGTAATCAAGTCAGTGAAAAGTATGAGAAAAATACGGGAACAACAAATTATGAGGTTGGAAAAACTGTAAGTACAACAAAATCTCAATTTGCACG
>JAMORK010000031.1 GCA_027063645.1 Sulfurimonas sp. | reverse complement strand
TATAAATTCTCTATCAAATAGAATCTTAGAGTTTAACAACAATACAAATTTCATATAAACTCCAATATTAAGCAGTATGGGTGCAACCCTCTGCTTAATATTCTTCTTTAAATGCTATAATTACACAAAAAAGGCTGTAATTATATGAGCAAATTTCTACCTTTTAAATGTAACTTGGATACATTTATAAATGATCTTCAAACAAAAATCACAAATAACGAAAAGCAAGTAGAGCAACTTTTAGCACAAGAACAAAAAACATTTAAAAATTTTGTCAAACCGCTAGAGCTTATGGAAGAAGAACTCGAAGAGTTTTTTACCCCACTCTCACACCTCAATGCCGTCAATAACTCAGAAAAAACCCAAGAGGTCTATACAGCAGCGCTGCCAATCATTACCGAGTACTCTACTAAAATGTCTCAAAATCTTGCAATATACAAAGCATTTAAAGAGATAGAAGCTAAAGAGGCTGACAAGCTCACGCAAGAGCAAAAACGGGTACTCTTTTTAAATATCCAAAACTTTGAACTTAGCGGTGCGCACTTGGATGATGCCACAAAAGCGAAACTTCAAGAGATAAATATCAAAAAGAGTGAACTCTCAAATCAGTTCTCTCAAAACCTACTTGATGCAACAAATGCCTATGAGTATATTATCCAAGATGAAAAAGATGTAGAGGATATGCCACAAAGTGAGATAGAGAGTGCCAAATTTACAGATGAAGACGGCAAAATAAAGTACAAATTCACCCTACAAATGCCATCATATATCGCCTATATGACCTATGGTCCTAACCGAGCCATAAGAGAAGAGCTCTATAGAGCCTATGTCTCACGTGCACCCCAGAATGCAAAAATAATCGATGAAATCTTAGCGCTGCGTCAAGAGATGAGTAAGCTACTAGGCTTTAACAACTATGCAGAGTACTCTTTAGCTACAAAGATGGCAAAAAGCCCACAAAAAGTTCTCAGCTTTTTAGAAACACTACTGGACAACTCCATACCTCAGGCAAAAAATGAACTTACAACACTGCAAGAGATTGCACCTTTTGCACTGAAAAGTCATGATGTTGCCTACTATAGTGAAAAACTCAAAAAAGCACAGTATGACATTGATGAAGAGGAGTTTCGTCCTTACTTTGAGCAAAAAAGTGTTGTTCAGGGAATGTTTGCCTTTTTAAAAAAACTCTTTAACCTTACATTTAAAAAAGTTGATGAAAAACTATGGCATGAAAAGGCTTCGGCATACGATGTTTATGAAAATGACAAACTTAAAGCCCGAGTCTATTTTGATCTAGAGGCCAGAGAATCTAAACGTGGTGGTGCATGGATGCACAACTGGCAATCTCACGCAAAAGATTTAGACGGAGAAGAGAAGCTAGCATCTGCTTTCGTTGTGTGTAACTTCCCACCTTCTACTGATACTACGCCTTCACTACTACGCCATGATGATGTAGTAACTCTCTTTCATGAGATGGGACACACAATTCACCATCTTCTAAGTGAAGTAGAAGAGAATGAAGTAAGCGGAGTTAATGGCGTTGAGTGGGATGCTGTTGAGTATCCAAGTCAACTCCTTGAGAACTTTGCATATGAACCAGCAGTATTAAAACTCTTTGCCAAACATCACCAGACAAAAGAGATATTACCGGATAATATGATTGAAAAACTTGTACGCTCAAAGAACTTTCTCTCTGCAATGGGAATGCTTCGACAGTTAGAGTTCTCACTTTTTGACTTTAAACTCCACCTAAAACCCTATAAAGGAGAAGAAGTTCAAGAACTCCTTGATACCATTAGAGAAAAAACAGCCCTTATCAAACCACCAAAATACAATAAATTTCAAAATGGCTTTGCACATATCTTTGCAGGAGGATATGCAGCAGGATACTACAGCTACAAATGGGCAGAGGTTTTAAGTGCTGATACCTTCTACAAAATAGTTGATGAAAAGATTTTCAACTCTCCAACAGCAGAAAAGTACAGGGATATCGTTCTACATAGAGGTGGTTCACAAAGTATGCAGGAGCTTTTTATTGAGTTGATGGGACGTGAAGCCGATCCAAAACAACTACTTCGTCTTAATGGAATACAATCATGAAAAAACTACTCTATCTATCACTCATACTAATAAACTTACTCCTTGGAGCTGATACTTTGAAAATTGCAAACTACAATGTTGAAAATCTATTTGATCTAAGCTATGATGGCCATGAATATAAAGAGTACATTCCCTACACAAGATCACAGTGGAATCAAAAAAACTACTTTAAAAAGCTTAATAATATTGCAAAGGTTATTAAAGATATAAATGCTGATATTATTGCACTTGAAGAAGTAGAATCTCTTAAAGCACTCAAAGATTTACGCCTGACACTTAAGAGAAAAGGACTGTACTACCCTTACTATAAAATAGCAAATGCTAAAAATACAACAGTAAAAGTAGCAGTATTGAGTAAAATTCCCTTTGTTTATACAAAAGAGATCTTTGTTACACACTCATACGAATATAGAAATATATTAGAGATAAAGACAATGATAGAGGATGAACCTCTTTATATATTTGTCAATCACTGGAAAAGCAAATCGGGACCAGAAAGCAAACGTGTTGTTTCAGCAAAAAAACTTCGTCAACGAATAAAACAATTAGGCATGAACAACAATATTATTGCTCTAGGTGATTTTAACTCAGATTATGAAGAATATATTCGATTTAAACGAAAAAGAAGACATAATGACACAAGAGGTGTGACAGGAATTAATCATATCCTTGGTACTGTTAATTATCAAATAGAGAGTAGAAAAGCCAAAATACATAAATTTGATCTCTATAATCTTTGGTATGATATTAAAAATCCACAACAGCGATACACTTATATTTATAAAGGGGATAAAGAAGCATTAGATCATATTCTCATCAGTGCAGCATTACTTGATAAAAAAGGTTTAGATTATAAAACTGACTCAATTCACCCTTTTGAGAAAAGATATCTCTTTCGCAGAAAAAGCATCTATAGATGGCAGCTTACCTGGAAAAAACCACATAGACATCTAGGCAAAGGTTACTCAGATCACCTTCCTTTAGTTGCAGAGTTCACAATCAAAGACACCAATCAATAGGCTGCTTATTATGAGTAGTCAGATAAGCATTTGTCTGAGAGAAAGGTCTTGAACCAAAAAAACCTCTATAAGCAGATAGTGGTGATGGGTGAGGTGCTTTTAATATTAGATGCTTGGATGAATCTATTAGTTTCTCCTTCATCTGCGCAGGTCTTCCCCATAATATAAAAACAACATTATCTAAATTATCGCTGATAGCCTTAATAGTAGCATCTGTAAAAGACTCCCAACCTTTATCTTTGTGAGAGTGTGCTTCATGCGCACGAACACTCAAAACTGCATTGAGCAGTAGAACGCCCTGCTTTGCCCATTTTGTTAAATTTCCACTTTGCGGATAAGCACATCCCATATCACTTACAAGCTCTTGAAAAATATTTTTAAGTGATGGAGGAAAAGCTATCCCATCTTGAACTGAAAAAGAAAGTCCATGTGCCTGATTTGGACCATGATAAGGGTCTTGTCCCAAGATAACAACTTTAACATCTTCAAACTCCATAGAATTATATGCATTAAAGATATTTTTTGCTTCAGGATAGATAGTATATGCCTGTTTTTCTGCCAATAAAAACTGTTTTAAGTGGATAAAGTACTCTTTAGAAAACTCATCATTTAAAACATTTTTCCAGCTCTGTGGTATCTTTGGATCAACTTTTGTTGTATGCATCATATATCACTTTTAATTTTTTAGAAATATAACACAAAGAGCATTAAAATAGAGTTTCAAATATCTAGTAAATAGAAAATAATATTACCACACCTAATTGTTAAATAGAGATTCTCGATAAATAAGAATAAAAAAGCATAAAAGTAATGAAATAAATAGATTAAGTAATAAAGTTGTGTTGAATTGATTGAATATAAGGGGATTGATAAAAGTAGAATAAGAACCGATCAACTAGGCAGCGACCTACATTTCCACACCTGAAAGGTGCAGTATTATCAGCGATGAGGGG
>JAMORK010000030.1 GCA_027063645.1 Sulfurimonas sp. | reverse complement strand
ACAATGGCTACCATATTTTTCATATCGATCTCTAAGATCTTATTCATATGTTTTTCCATTGCAAGAACAATTCCACCAGAGCTTGGAAGTGCCCCACCTGTAAAACCACTCCCCGCACCACGAGGAACAATCACTATGCGATGTTCATTACAGTACTTTAAAATCTCACTTATATCCTCTTCATTACGAGGAAACACTACAGCATCAGGCTCAAAATGCTCACGTGTTGCATCATAAGAGTATGCGATCAAATGTGCCTTATCGGAGTAGATATTTTCACTCCCAACTATAGAAGTAAAATGTTCTAAATGTTTTGCTTCAATCATAATTAGTTTCCTATTTCAAATTCATCCAGTAAGTCGTGATACTTTTTAGGACCTTTTTTTATAATATCGTAGAGAATTTTGTTGTGCTTATTGTATTCTACAAGAAGTTCATAATAATGAGGCTCATACTCTTCCATCTCATCACTACCCTCTCCAAACCAGTTTGCATCAATCTCTTCAACACGAGAGTAAAATGGGAGTTTTACACTATCTTGCACTAAAGGAGCATCATTAATACTTAAAATAGCAAAACTTCTTATATCGAGTGTATAAACTTTTTGGTCTAAATATAAAAAGAGAAGTCCTATACTATTGGCGATAGCCATCGCCTCAAAATCTTCTTTTAATGGTGTAGGATGTCCAAGAAATGAAAGAATCGTTGCAAACATATCTGGGTGAATCCATTGAATTCTTACACCCTTGCTCACTTGGTGATAGATCTCCTCATTTGGAGCTACAAGTAATCCACGGTTATATCCAAAAGCAAATATTGCTGTATCTCCAACTTCTACTTGCCATTTACCACTAGGTAGAGCATTGTTTCTTAAGCCATTATATTCACTTAGTTGAAGAGTTGCAACACCTGCATCTTTATCAAAGCGTATCACTACAGCATTTCTTAAGATACTTGAATGATTAGGTGCAATCTCGTGTGAGATAAAACCACTCATACCTACATCTATCTTTTTTACTTGAATTGTTGCTATCTCTTTGTCCTCATCAAGTGTCATAATAGGTGCTTTTAAAATCCCTGCACTTAACTCAAATACTATAGCCAGTAGTAACAATATATATCTCATTTTGTATCTTCTTTATATTAATATTATGCGATTATATCAAACAAACCATAGACTAAGCAAAAATTTGCTAAAGTTCACAAATTATTTATGACAGGCTTAGACAAATGATACGATTTTTCATACTTTTTTTACTTTTTTATACAACTCTTTTTTCTAGTGAAGTTACACGTTACCGCTGGGCAAATGGTGAAACTTATTTAGTTTTTTTAGAAAAAAACGACTTGCCCGTACGTGCACTTTACTACAATTTAGACAAAGATGATCAAAGACTTACAGAGGAGATGAGAACAGGTGTTCACTATCAAATACTGCGTTCAGATCAAGGTGAAATAGAACAAATACTACTCCCCCTTAATGATGAACTCCAAATCCACATATACAAAAAAGATAAAGAGTACAAATTTGAGGCTATACCCATTATATCTTCTACAAAAACGGAAGCTTTTCACACAACCATAACTAGCTCACCTATGTACAACATCCTTAAAGAAACAGGCAGTAAAAAATTAGCACAAATTTTTGTTGCAAGTTTCAGAAACTCACTTAACTTTAAAAATGACATCAGAAAAGGTGATGAGCTTGTTATGATTTATGAGCAAAAGTATCGTTTAGGTCAACCTTTCTCTAT
Organism: Sulfurimonas sp.; assembly: GCA_027063645.1. Lineage (GTDB taxonomy): Bacteria > Campylobacterota > Campylobacteria > Campylobacterales > Sulfurimonadaceae > Sulfurimonas. The sequence goes on along the minus strand of JAMORK010000030.1, from coordinate 2,349 downwards.
GCCTAAACTTAAAGTTGCTATGATAGAGATGCATAAAAAACGCCACTTCATATACCTTAATGACGATGAACGCTACTACGATGAAAAAGGGCATGAAGTGGAGGGATTTTTACTTGCTCGTCCAGTAAGAGGTGCTAGAATATCTTCATACTTTACAAAACGGCGTTGGCACCCAGTGCTGCATAAATGGAAAGCACATCTTGGTATCGATTATGCAGCTCGTAGAGGTACACCTATAGTTGCTGCTGGTAGTGGAGTAGTTATCTATGCCGCTCGTATGGGAAGTTATGGAAACCTTGTCAAAATTCGCCATGCAGATGGATATGAAACCCGTTATGCACACATGAAATCTTTTCGCCGTGGTATTAGAAAAGGTAGACGCGTTAAAAAAGGGCAAACTATAGGCTATGTAGGAACAACAGGACGTTCAACTGGTCCACACCTACACTTTGAGCTTAGAAAACATGGTCGTGCTATTAACCCTCTTCGTGTGGTACAAGTAACTACGAAAAAACTTAAAGGTAAAGAGTATAAAGCCTTTATAAAATTGAAAAAGAATTATGATGAGAGTATAGCACTTCACCTAGAGAACAAAACGCCATTCGTTAAAAAGCCCCATTTTATCTCTAAATGTTATTTTCATTTTGAGAAGAAAAAAGAAGTAGCAACAAATGGATAAGATTCTCTCCATAGATACTTTAGAAGACCCAAATTTCATTAAACCTATACTTATCAACTACATACAACAAGGGAAAAAGAAAAAATGGGAAGCGGTACTTTCTCATAACAGTGTTGCTATTCTTCTCTACCATAAAGAGAAACAAAGCTTTGTTATAGTCAAACAACTCCGTCCCCCTGTTTTTAACATTGACAACAATGATGGCTATATGCACGAACTCTGTGCCGGAATTATCGATAAAAAACTCTCAGATAAAGAGATAGCAAGAGAGGAAGTACTAGAGGAGTGTGGCTATGATATTCCCTTAGAAAAACTAGAAAAGATCACTACTTTTTATACTTCTGTAGGTATCTCAGGCGCTTCACAAACTCTTTACTATGCTCAAATAGATGAGAAGATGCAATGCAATGAAGGTGGTGGATTAGCAGAGGAGGAGATAGAAGTTATCTACCTCCCTTTAGCTGATGCCAAAAAGTTTATGTTTGATCAGTCCTATAAAAAAACACCTGGAATGTTGATGGCGTTTTATTGGTTTTTTGAAAACAAACTTTCTAAATAAAATCTATAGGATCCATATCTATCTCAGCTAAAGCTGTTTTACTCGCTCGTATCGCTTGTATGAGTGAGGTACTTTTATCTGAGCGTAGTAGTATCTCATAACGGTACTTGTTAGCAACTCTTTCTATGGCACATTTACCAGACCCTACAATTTCTATATCGCTAAAATTTTGTAAATTCTCGTGCATCTTGTGCATCTCTGTATTTGCTTTTTGTGCATTTTTATGTGCAAATAAGATGCGACATAGTTTTTTATAAGGTGGGTAGAGAGCTTCTCTGTAACCCTTTTCATCTTCTAAAAACTGTTCATATTTATCAAGATATGTACTAAAAAACTCTTCATGAAATGTTTGTACAACAACCTTGGCATCTTTTACCCTACCACTTCTCCCAGATACTTGGATAAGAGCACTCAAAGCCTTCTCTCTTGCTCTATAGTCTCCCATATTGAGCATATTGTCCATACCTAGAACGACGGCAAGTGTTACACCATGGTAATCATGCCCTTTACTTAGCATCTGTGTTCCTACCAATATATCTGTTTGTTTATCATTAAATCGCTTGAGTGCTTTTTTAAGTTTTGCCGTTGTGGTAATGACATCCCTGTCAAACTGTTCCACTTTTGCACTTGGAAACTCCTCGGCAATATTTTTTACAGCCTCAGCAGTTCCTAAACGTGAACTCACTAAGTTAGGGCTTTGACACTCACAACATACCTGAGGTATAGCCTGAGTAAAATTACAATAATGACACTTCATCGCACGGCTTTTTTGGTGTATGCTTAGACCAACTGAACAAAACGCACACTCATAGGTATGCCCACAATCTTGACAAATAAGGTACTTAAAATTTGCACGAGTTGGTAAAAAAACAATAGCCTGCTCTTTTGCCATAAGTGATTGAGAAAGAGCATCCATAATTAAAGGGGAAAGTTGCTCAACACTCTTCTCATATACAAATGTTTTGTTAGCACTAAAATGCCCCCCTTTTAAACGAATATGGGGAAATTTCACATAAGAGCTTAAAGAGGGTGTAGCACTTCCAAGAACTACATTTACATCATAAAGTTGTCCCATATAGATGGCAATGTCACGTGCATTGTAGCGTGGGCG
>JAMORK010000029.1 GCA_027063645.1 Sulfurimonas sp. | reverse complement strand
TCATTTTATAAACATAAGCCAAGACTTCTGCAACAGCAGCAAAAAGTGCTTCGGGAATTGGCTTTTCCACTTCAACTTCTGCATATAAAGAGCGTGCTAATGGTGGATTTTGTACTATATGTATGTTTGACTCACGTGCTATCTTTTTAATTTGCGAAGCTATATGATCAACACCCTTAGCAACAACTATAGGAGCATGTGATTGTTCATTGTCATACTTTATGGCAACAGCATAGTGTGTTGGATTGGTGATAACAACATCAGCATTAGGAACCTCGGACATCATACGCTTACGCGAAGCCTGCATCTGAATTTGACGAATTTTAGACTTGATTAGAGGGTCTCCCTCCATATTTTTCATCTCATCCTTTATCTCTTGCTTTGACATTTTCAGTCCATCAAAGTATTGCTTTCTCACAATAATAATATCAATAATAGCAAATACAAAAATGATAAAAAGCATCACAAATGCGATGATAAGCATCTTTTCCTGAAGCCAATCTAATTGATCGCCTAAACCAAACAGGGCAACAGTTGGAAGCTCAGTGATAAAATAAAAGAAAAATACAAATCCTACTCCAAGAGTAGTAAATGATTTAAAAGTGATCTTAACACCCTCGATAAGTTTTTTCACAGAAAAAAGGTTTTTAGTACCTTTTATAGGATCTATCTTTTTAAAATCTGGCATAATCGCTTTTGTTGTAAATAAAAAACCAAATTGTGCGAGAGCTGCTATAACCCCTGAAACAGCAACAGCGATAGCCAAGGGCATAACAATAAATAAAAACTCCCGTATCGTTACAATAGCGATATCTATCATATGCAATTTCTCTAGGTGCATCCCGATAAGTGAAAAATAATATTTGAAAAGAAGAATAACATGCTCAGCCATAAAAGGAAAAAGCATTAATACAGAAAGAATTGCTACAAAAAGAGTGATGACACCAGAGGTATCTTGAGATTTGGGGACATTACCCTCTTTTCGGGCATCCTCTATCTTCTTGGGGGTGGGTTCTTCTGTCTTTTCAGCATCATCAGCCATTTAAACTCTCCTTTGAAGAACTCACAAAATCATTTTAATGATTTTTCTTTAGTGCCTTAGCGGCTAGCGATAAAAGAATGGACTTGTTCATTCTTTGTACATTGAATAGTTCTGTCTTTTCAGCATCATCAGCCATAGTTTATATACCTATAGCCTAATCCATTTTCATGGAGAGATCTATCCAGTTTGCCTGATGAATCAATGAACCTGAACTGATAGCATCAACTCCACTTTTTGCATAAGATTCTATAGTATCAAGTGAGATATTTCCACTTGCTTCTAAAAGTATATGTGGGAAATTTTCATCTCTATAATTTACAATCTCTTGAATCTCTTGAGGTGTCATATTATCACACATCACTATATCTGCCTCTGCTTCAAACGCCATCTTCGCTATCTCAAAACTCTCAGCTTCCACTTCTATCTTTGCTGTAAAAGGGATTGCCTTTCTTGCCTTAGCGATATACTCAGTCAGATTTTCAATCGTTTTAAGATGCGTATCTTTAATCATTAAAGAATCATCAAGACCCATTCTATGGTTCACTGCCCCACCTGTACGTGTTGCATATTTTTCAAAAACACGAAGAAGTGGTCGCGTTTTACGTGTATCTAAAAGTTTTACACCATAAGGCTTTATAATCTCTACATACCTATTTGTAAGAGTTGCTATGGAGCTTGCATGAAGTAACATATCTAAGATAGTACGTTCACATCTAAGGAGTGTATGGGAGTCTGCTTTTAAAGTTGCTATCAGATCTCCACTCTTAAAATGTTCAGTATCATTTTTCAGCCAAGTAATCTCAAATTTTTCTAGTTTTGCCAAAGTATCAATATATTTTACACCTGCAACAACACCATCACTTTTTGCTATGATTTTTGCACTTGCAGCTACACTAGGTTCCACTAATGCATAAAGATCACCTCGACCAACATCTTCAGCCAAAGCCTCTTTTACAAACTGCTCTATCATAGATCTAACATTCTCTCTAGAGCCACTTTCGCCCATTTTTGAGTTTTTTCATCAACTTCAATCTCATTAATTGGTTCCCCATCATCTATCGCTTTAAGAGTGTCATAAACATCTTGAAGTGTTGTTTCATTCATAGTGGGGCACTCTGGCTTTGTTGAACTTAACACATAAGTATTTTTAGGACGTAAACGATTTACAAGATTAAACTCTGTCCCAACTGCTACTTTTTGATCTTCTGGAAGTTCTTGAATATATTTGATAAGCTGTGAAGTGGAACCAACAAAGTCACTTGCATCACAAATAGCAGGATCACACTCTGGGTGTGTAGCTATTAAAATACCTGGGAATTTTTTACGATAGAACTCTATATCTTCAACAGTAAAAAGTTGATGTACCGAACAAAAACCATCATAACATAGGATATCGCACTCCTGAGGATCTCCCTCTTGCCCTATCACCATAGACTTGAGTCCCATCTGATTGGCTATATTTTGTCCTAAACATCTGTCTGGTACAAAAAGAATCTTTTTTCCTTCACCTAAAGCTTTGGTGATGATTTTTTTTGCATTTGAACTTGTACAAACCATGCCACCCATCTCGCCGACTTTGGCTTTTACATCTGCATTGGAGTTTATATATGTAATTGGGAGGATATTATCATTTGAGATACCGTTGTCGTTTAAAAACTTAACAGATTCATCAAAATAAAGAGAGTCAATCATACGAGCCATAGCACAACATGCTATCTTTGGCATCACGACACGTTTTTCAGGAGAGAGTACTTTTACACTTTGTCCCATAAAGCCAACACCACAAAAAAGGACAAACTCTGAGTCATCCGCTTTTGTTTTCATAGCTAATTCTAAAGAGTCACCAGTAATGTCACCAACCTCAAACACTTCATCACGTTGATAGAAGTGTGCAACAACTGTAACACTTAGCTTTGCTTTGAGCTCATCAATTTTTTGTTTTAATTCTTCATTTGTTAATTGCAAAAAATATTCCTCATGTTTATAATTTTGCAATTATATCAAAAAAATTACAATCTACTCACCGCAGTAGATTTTAGCCCTTTTTTTGTATGATTCTAGTGTAGTGTGTGCATAGCTATCATCACGCATTTTTTTCTTATAATCTATAATTTTTTCTTGAAATATTTTACATAAACGTGGATCTTTTTTTACTGTATCTGTTGCAAAAACTGCTGTTGTTAAGAGTATAAATAACAATATCATTCTAGTCATAACTCTTCCTTATTAATTGGATTTGAAACAATTATACTTAATAATTATATTAATGTCAATTTATAATATTTTTTTAATTATGTTGCTTTTAGTTCCCTATAACCATATTCACTGTAAAATGTCACCATTATTTTATAAGGTATTTTATGGATTTTTTATTTAACATTAATGTGCAGTTTTTTATAGCTGCTTATCTTGTCGGGGGTATCCCTTTTGGTCTTCTCTTAGCAAAAAAATTTGCAGGAGTTGATGTAAAGGCAAGTGGAAGTGGTAGTATCGGTGCTACAAATGTTCTTAGAGTTGTGAAAGAAACAAACCCTGCTCTTGCAAAAAAGCTTGGTATTGCTACATTGGCTTTAGATGCACTCAAGGGTGTTGCTGTTTTAGCTGCAGGCTACTATGCTGGAGTAAGTGAATCAACACTCTGGGCAATCGCTGTCTTAGCTGTAGTGGGACACTGTTTTTCACCTTACTTAAATTTTGAAGGTGGAAAAGGGATTGCAACTGGTATGGGTGTGATGATGTTTATGCTTCCTTACGAAACACTCATCGCTCTTGTTGTATGGGGTATTGCTGCTAAAACTATTCGTATATCGTCTATCTCATCACTTACAGGTGTTGCTGCATTACTTATAGCAAGTTTTATCATCCATCCAGAACTTGCACATACTCCAGTAGTTTTTATAGTATTTATCCTTTACTATAAACATATTCCAAATATCATTCGCGTTATCAAAGGCGAAGAGAAGCGTATCGTTTAATGACCATACATATAGAAGATCTGAAATTTCAAACAATTATTGGAATTTTAGACTTTGAGAGAACTACTCCCCAAGATGTAATTATTAACCTTACAATCACTTACGATTATATAGATGAATTTATCAATTATGCTGATGTGGTATTTGAGATAAAAAATGAGATGCAAAAAAAACAATTTTACCTTTTAGAAGAAGCTTTGGCTGAAATTTCTAAAACTCTTCAAAATAAATTTTCAAAAATTCATACATTAAATCTAAAAATAACGAAACCTTCGATAATGCCCGACTGTAAGGTAAGTCTTAGTAAAATATACAAGTTCAATTCTTAATCCAAACTTCACTTTTTTTTAAAAAAAATTGAAAAAAACTTTAAAGTAACCTAAAATTACGCTATCATTTCGCCAAAATATTAAATATACAGGAAATTATTAATGCGTATTCTTATCATTGAAGATGAAGTAACATTAAACAAGATGCTTGCTGAGGGACTCAAAGAGTTTGGCTACCAAAGCGATGTTGTTGAAACACTAAAAGATGGTGAATACTATCTAGATATTCGTAACTACGATTTAGTACTTATGGATTGGATGCTTCCAGATGGAAATTCTGTAGATATTATTGGTGATATCAAATCTAACACTCCAAAAACTGTAGTTGTAGTTCTTTCAGCTCGTGATGATAACGAGAGTGAAATTGAAGCACTTAGAAGTGGTGCTGATGATTACATCAGAAAACCTTTTGACTTTGATGTTTTAATCGCTCGTATTGAAGCACGTTTACGTTTTGGTGGTTCTAATATCATCGAAATCGAAGACTTAACAATCAACCCTGAAGAGGAAAAAATCACTTATAAAGAAGCAGAGATCGAACTTAAAGGGAAACCTTTTGAAGTTCTTACTCACCTTGCTCGTCACCGTGATCAAATTGTTTCTAAAGAGCAACTTCTTGATGCTATCTGGGAAGAGCCAGAGCTCGTTACTCCAAATGTTATTGAGGTGGCGATCAACCAAATTAGACAAAAAATGGATAAACCATTAGGAATCACAACTATCGAGACTGTACGTCGTCGTGGTTATAGATTTTGTTTTCCAAAAGAAGTAAACTAGTCTATTCTATAGTTTTATAACAAAAATGATATAATCTCAGATATTCAAATTTGGGATTATTTTCATGTTCTCTAAACGCTCAATTCGCAAAAACTTTTTAATCCAACTTATTTTTTCCTCAGCATCTCTTATTGTCATATTTTCTTCAGCACTTTATTTATATATAGAAAAATCTATCTATGATGAAAAACGCCAAGAACTTTTAGAGTATGCACAAAGTGTTTCTGCTGGAAATGCTGAAATGAGTATAGAGGATTATCTTATCTTAGATAACTTTCTCTCCTTGGATGTGAAAATTGTCGAATTAAAATCACATCAAGGTGATGTAGACCTTTATGAAAAAACAGAAGATAAACATACCTATCTTACTCTCCTCTACCCTTTTAATAAAGAGAATTTTAGTTATATCAAAGTAACCAAAGAGATCACCCCAACAAAACGACTTCTAGGTAAGATTCTTCACTATATATTTATCATCAATATAGCAGGTTTTTTACTTGTTATTGTCTATGCTGTTGCTATCTCAAAGATGCTTGTAGCTCCCGTAAAAACACTAAGTTCAAAACTCTCCAATATGAATGAGCATCTTATGAAACCTATTCAAGTTGAAGAGCTCCCACTAGAGTTTGAACCTCTAGGAATTACACTCAACCATCTTATTTCAAGAATCCAAAACTTTGTAAAGTATCAAAAAGAGCTTTTTATTGGTACTGCACATGAACTTAAAACACCACTAGCAGTAATCAAACTTAAAAATCAAGTCACACTTATAAAAAAACGCTCCCCTGAGGAGTATATAGATGCCCTTAAGACAACAAATAAGACCATTGATGAGATGAACATCATTGTCTCAAATATCTTAAATATAGGTCGCCAAGAGGGTGCACAGCTTGATAAACCTGTAGAGATTGATGTAATAGCCATACTCAAGCAAAAAGCTGATGATTTTAAACTCCTGGCTGAGAATGAAGGGAAAAAACTTGAGATGCACTTTACTCCTGATGGCTTTATGGCAACACTACAAGTAAGCCTACTTAATCAAATCATCCAAAATTTTCTCCAAAATGCTCTTAAGTTTACCCCTAAAGAGAAAACCGTGCTTCTTAAAAGTTCTCAAGATGACTATGGACTTCTTATAGAAGTTATAGATGAAGGGTGTGGAATTGATGAAAGTGTTGACCTTTTTGCACCTTTTAAACGCCAAGGCAACAAATCTGGTGTAGGACTAGGACTTTTTCTTGCAAAAAGTGCCGCAGATGCACTAGGTGCAAAAATAAAACTAGAAAATAGAAAAGATGGAATTGAGGGAACTGTTGCTTCTTTACAACTAAATTCCAAACTTTCTTGTATCCTACCAACTAAAAGATAAAAAAAAGAGAAAATTTCAAAAATCTTGAAGCTTTATTTTGTTATAAATCGGTCACTTAATTAATAACAATAATATATAAGGTTTTTTTATGGCTCTAATTATAAATGATGAATGTATAGCATGTGATGCTTGTCGCGAAGAGTGTCCAACTATAGCAATTGAAGAGGGTGACCCAATTTATTACATAGATCCAGATCGTTGTACAGAATGTGTTGGCGTTTATGATGAACCAGCATGTATATCTGTTTGTCCTGTTGACTGTATAGTACCAGATAAAGACAATGTAGAATCAATTGCTGAGCTTCAATTTAAATTTAAACAACTAGAAGAACAAGAAGAGATATAAGTTGGCTAAAAGAGTTGCTGTCATAGACATAGGTTCTAACTCTGTTAGAATGGTGATCTATGAAAGAACTTCACGTTATGCCTTTCATCTTCTTCATGAAGAGAAGAGTAAAGTTAGAATCTCTGAAAATGCTTACCAAGATGCAGGGAATCTTCAAGAAAAACCGATGCAAAGAACTTATGATGCTTTGCACGACTTCCTCAATATCTCCAAATCTTTTAAAGTTAGAAAAACACTTTGTGTAGCTACATCTGCACTTCGTGATGCTCCAAACAAAAAAGAGTTTGTCGATCGTGTTCGTGAAAAACTAAAACTCAATATAAAAGTAATAGATGGTGAGAAAGAAGCCTACTATGGTGCAGTAGCCTGTTTAAATCTACTTCCACAACTAGATGCTGCACTGAGCATAGATATTGGTGGTGGTTCAACAGAACTCACTCTTATCAACTCTCAAAATATCTCACAGATCATCTCTTTAGATATAGGAACTGTAAGACTCAAAGAGCTCTTCTTTGATAAAGATGATCTTGATGGTGCAGCGAAGTATATAGATGCAAAACTCTCAACCCTTCCAGAGGCTGAGATAAAAACCTTAGTAGGTATCGGTGGAACTTTTAGAGCTATCTCTAATGCTATAATGAAACAAAGTACTTACCCCTTAAATAAACTTCATGCTTATGAATACTCATGCCAAAGATTTCAATCTTTCATATCTGAAGTACTCCATGCTGATGAAGAAAAACTTAAAGAGATTGGGATTAAAAGTAATCGTTTTGATGTTATAAAACCAGGGGCTTTAATACTCCAAAGAGTTCTCCATAAGATAGAGATACAAAACATCATTACAAGTGGTGTAGGGGTTCGAGAGGGTGTATACCTTTGTGATCTACTTCGCAACTCTAAACATAAATTTCCCCATAACTTTAATACCTCTGTGAAGTATCTTTTAGACTCTAATTTAAGTGACAATACTTTTTCTGTACAACTCAACAAGCTTAGTAAAAAGCTCTTTGATTTAACAAAAGAGTATCTTGGTTTAGATGAATCTTATAGATATGAACTTGGCCTTGCAGCAAAACTTTACCCTATTGGGAGTAATCTTCATTTTTATTCCCAAAACAAGCATACCTATTATCTGATTCAGAGTGCTTTAGAGTATGGGTTTTCCCATAAGAGTATTACACTTATTGCAACACTTACTAAGTATGCTAAAAACAGACTCCCTGCAGAGTCTCACTTAGAAAAGTATAAAGAGCTTTTACCTACAGATCCTAATGTCACAAATGCACTTAGCTACATTCTTTCTTTAAGCATTGCATTACTAAGTCATAGACCTCGTAATATAGATTTTGAAGTGAAGTTTGAAGATGGAGTATTATCTGTAGAGAGTCAACAGACTCTCTATCTAAGTAGGGATGCAGTAGCTAAGATAGACTGCAACAAGAGCTTCGAGATTCGTTTCTAGAATCTCTGTCCCATAGTAAACTCAAAGGCTGCTGTCTTATCATAAGATTTTTGCATAAGAGGTCTTGCAAACATAAGTTGGATCGGTCCAACTGGTGAGAACCACTCAAGTCCAACACCATAACCACCACGTGATTCATCATTAGTTATAAGTTTTGCAGGGTTTGTAATATCATCTGTAATAATACCCCAATCCACAAAAGTAACAACACGCATCTTCGCCTTAGGAACAAGTGGCATACTTAACTCTAAAGAGTTTGAGAATGTTTGTGTACCACCAATTCTACGAACCTGTTTCCCATCGATAGTATCTTGTCCAGTAGAGTCTTCAATCGTTGGAGAGATAGAGTAAGACTCATACCCTCTTACACTACCGATACCACCCATATAGAATTTCTCTGCTAAAGGGATATACCCATTATCAATAGCAATGTTCAGTCTTGCTTTATATCTAAAGATAGCATCAAAACCTACTAAATCCTCTAAACCTTGAAAGTAACCAAGATTTGTACGTGATTTTAGGAAGTTTGCATCAGCACTAAGTCCTGCTTTTTCAAAACTTTGAGAGAGTGTAAACCCTTCACGTGGAAGATAATAATCATCTGTATTGTCCCATTTTACACTGATAGTTACAGAACTTTTATCGTAGTTTTCAAAATAGTATGTATCATACTGTGTTGGATCAAAAGTAGAATCAAACTCATAAGCATTACTTGAGTAACCATACCCAATGTAACCACTAATATAACGTGAAAATCTATGCCCAACACCTAAAGAGATACCATCTGAAAGAACCGTATAATCATTATAGTCATATGAAGATGTATAAACTGAGAAGTTACCACTAAAGTCACTATCGTTTAGTCTAGGATTTGAGATATTAAAAGAGTAATTTTGTGTTGTTTGTGATTTCTCAGCTTTTACACCGATGTTAATACCTGAACCCCATATATTTCTATCGCTTACTCCAACAGAAACAAGTAGTCCACCATAAGAACCATAACCACCACCAAGTTGAATATTCCCAGTTGGTGCTTCTTTCACTTTTACTATAAGGTCCATCGTTTCGTTATCGATACGTTTTTCTTCTATAGTATTACTATCAAAATACCCTAAACGCCCTACAGCATTTCTAGAATCTTTTAAGTCCGTTAAAGAGTACATATCTCCAGGCCCAAGATAAAGTTCACGTCTTACAACTCTATCGAGTGTTCTTGTATTTCCTGAGATGATTACATTACGAATTTTTACTTTTGAACCTGGTGTGATTTTAAACACAACTTCAACTGTATGGTCTTCTTTATTTTTTTTCAAGTCTGGAACAACTTGTACAAATGCATAACTTAAATCTGCGATGAGTGTTTTGATTTTTTCAGAATCAGCACGGAAAGTTTTAATATTAAAAATTTCACCACTTTTAAGAGAGATGATATCTTTAATCTTTTCATTTTCTATAACATTTGTAGATTGTGCAATAGTTACTTTACTTATAGTATACGGTTCACCCTCTTCTATCTGGTAACTCATATCTGCTGTATAGTGATCAAAGTTTACTTTCACAAATGGAGCAGCCACTTTTGAATCTAAATACCCATACTGCATGTAAAGATCACGAATTCTTAAGTTGTCATACTCTAGATTAGGTAAACTCATCTTACCATCATTACGTCCCCAGAACCAACCCATCCACTCATGTTCTTTGTTGGCAATAACATCATCAAATTCATCACTATCAAGAGCTTTTACACCTGCATATTGAAGCTTATCGATGATAATCTCTTCACCCTCATTTACTATAAAGACGACTTTAAGACTTCCATTTTCAAGATACTCTTTTTTTATCTCTACAACAGAGTCAATTTTACCATCTTGAGAGATCGCTTCAATGATACGTTTCTTCGCAGCTTCAAGCTTTTTCTCATCATAGAGTGTTCCCTTTTTAATCTGAATGACAGTATCTTTTACCTCGTCATCATTCTCTTTCCAGCCTTTAAGCTCTACTTGAGAGATAACAGCTTTTTCTTTGAAATGAAATGTAAGCACACCATTATCAAATTCTGTCCAGATATCATTGAAGTAACCTTGTCTAAAGAACTTTTTGATTGCTTCATCAACCTCTTTTTTGTTGATATCATCACCTTTTTCAAATGGCAACATACGTAAGGCAACGGATTGAGAAAGGTGAACCATCCCATCAAACTGTACAGATTTGAGTGTTTGAGCAGAGAGAAATGTTGTCATTGTTAGCAGTAAAAAAGTATAAAATATTTTCATTAAAATTCCATGTGTAAAATTAGTTAAAGATTTTACCCACAATGAGGTTAATCTTAAGTAAATTGAGTATAATTTTGAAAAATATACAAAAAGATTAGATATGAATGTAGCAATAATAGGCTTAGGGCTTATGGGTGGCTCACTTGCCCTCTCTTTAAAAAAACAAGATTATGTTAGTGCTGTCTTTGGTTATGACCATAATCAAGAGCATCAAAAAATTGCCATTAAGCGTAATCTAGTGGATGAGATTGTTGACTTTGAAAAAGTAAAAACTGCTGATGTTATCATCCTTGCTATTCCAGTTAATGGTATCATAGCGGTACTTCAAGAGCTTAAAGATGTGCCTCAAACAACTACCATTATAGATTTAGGTGGGACAAAAGAGATTATAGTCAAGGCTATCCCTACAGAGATACGTCAAAATTTTGTAGCAGCACACCCAATGACAGGGACAGAATACTTTGGTCCAAATGCAGCTATAGAGGGTCTCTATAAAGATAAAGTTGTCGTACTTTGTGACTTAGAAGATAGTGGAGAGCTTCAAGCACAAACAGCAAGAAAGATTTTTAAATCTTTGGGGATGAAAAAATACTTTATGAAAGCACATGAGCATGATCGCCATGCTGCTTTTATATCACATATGCCACATGCCATAGCTTACTCCCTTGCAAACACTGTTATGCAACAAGAAAATCGAGAAAACATCTTAGCCCTTGCAGCTGGTGGTTTTCGTTCCATGAGTCGTTTGGCAAAATCTTCCCCTTATATGTGGGAAGATATCTTTAAACAAAATCGCGGCAATGTTCTTGAGGCTATAGAACTTTTTGAAGAGGAACTCTCAAGACTCAAAAAAGATATAAAAGAGGAGAACTGGGAGAGTGTCCACAAAAAAATGGAAGGTGGAAACAAACTCTACAATATCTTCTCTTAGGAGATATTGTATCTCTCCACTAGTTCTTTTATCTTTTTCTTCTCAAGAGCTTTTTTCGTCTGTGAGTAGAGATTTGATTCTATAGTATCTATAACCTCTTGCACTTCTGGATCATCTTTATATGGTAACAGACGGATAAGTAGCTGCTTCTCATCTTTATAATGAAACTTTTTCTCTTTTTTCTTTGCTACTCTTGGTTTGATAAGCATCAGTAACACGCCTACAAATACACCTGCAATAAATGTAAATATAGAACCTTGCAAAGATAAAAAACTCTCTTGAGTATTTAGAGCTTTTTTCTCTTGTATCTCTTGAGATGGCGTTTCTCTTTGTATTTTTAGTGCTTGTGTAGGGTTTGCATTATGCACTTTTATAGCAATCTCTTCTGTAGAAATTTTTTCTACCCTTTTTGTTTGAAGATTATAAAACGCGATAGAAAAAGGGGGGATAACAAAATCATGATCTGCTACAAGTGCTATCTTCTGTGTAAGAGTATTCCCTTTTACAACTGCCTTTTCATCAAAAACACTTACTCCATCTATATATGGTTTAAAACTCTCTATATCTTCTAAATTTCCTAATCCTTCTACCTGTATAGTTAGATTGACAGCCTCATTTGCATTTACCTCTCTCTTATCTACACTTGAACTTATAGTAAACTCACCTACAAGTTTAGCATTGTTAGGAAGTGGTTTTGCCTCTACTTTTACTCCGTTTGAGAAATATGAACGCCATCTGATTTGTGGTATAAATGAACCCCACATATCTTTTTTGTGACTTCTTGATGCTATAGCCATTTGTGCTGGTTTTATCTCAAGTGTACCTGCACGCTGTGGTGCCAATACATAGTCAATCTCTGTAACGATGTATGAGCCATCACGACTTTGTTTTGGTTTTGATTCACTTTTTATCCAAAACCCTTTAAGATCAGGTGCAATAAACTTACTATCTACCACCTCTGCACCGCTTTTTTGTTTAAATGTTAGTTGAAGATGAAAAGGTTCACCAACAAAAACCTCTTTCTTATCTACATCGAGCTCTAATACAAAATCAGCATTCATATCTTGACTTGCCTCACCCACTTCCAAATCTAAAGCATTTGAACTCTCTTGTTTCCCATCTATAGTTAGAGATATAGGATCTATATGGCAAGATTTTTGTGGCATAAAAGTAAAAGAGAAAACTTTACTTCTTGTGTAGTTACCATTAATCATCTCTATATTTGTTTGAGATGCACTTGAGATAACATTTGTGTTACATATATTTCTAATTATAGGTCTTTGTATATCTTTTCCACTTACTTTTAAAGAGAGTGTTACCATCTCACCTACTGTAATTTTAGGGTAATCTAGTGTTGCAACAATCTCTGCTAACATCACACTCGGGATAAATAATATAAAAAAAAGTATCTTACCAAGGTTTCGCATTTGAATCCTCCTCATATTTGTTATTTTGTTTATTGAGCATATAAAGGTAAGTACTTGGTTGTTTATTTAACTGTTTTAACCATTTTGCCTCTTCTGCATCGCTCATTTTATCTTCTTGGTGAGCAGCTTGAGCAG
Source organism: Sulfurimonas sp. (assembly GCA_027063645.1). GTDB lineage: Bacteria > Campylobacterota > Campylobacteria > Campylobacterales > Sulfurimonadaceae > Sulfurimonas. The sequence continues at coordinate 10,791 of JAMORK010000029.1, read as the reverse complement.
CTGATGCTTTTTGTTTTTCATCTTTTTTCTTCTGCTCTTGCTTCTCACTTTTGAGCTGTTTTAACTGCTCTTTTTTATCCTGTTTTTTGCCATCTTTATCGGAGGAGCTTTCTTTATCATCTTGCTCTTTTTTTGACTTCATATCTTTTTGACTCTTTTGATTCTCTTTGTCTTTTTGACTTTTAGAGCTATTTTGTTCTTTGTCAGACTTTTCTTGAGAATCTTTTTTCTCTCCATCTTTTGAGTCTTTTTTCTTATCTTTATCTTTTGAGTCTTTACCCTTTTGATTTTTATCTTTTTTATCACTCTCTTTTTTATCTTTTTTGTTTTGCTTGTCTTTTTGATCTTGCTTCTTTTGCTCTTTTTTCTTCTGTTGTTCTAAAAACTTCTTTACAGCCTCAAGGTTTTCTTGGACCTCTTTATCTTCATGAAGTTTCAAAGATGACTTATAAGCTTTTATCGCTTCTTGTAAAGATTTTTTATCTTTTTTCTTTACATAAGCATTTCCTAGATTTGCAAAGTTGTTGGCTCGCTCCCCTTTTTTATCAAAAGTGGCTCTTTGGTAAGATTTTATCGCCTCATCATATTTGCCTTGTTTGTAAAAAGAGTTTCCTGCATTGTAAAAGCTCTCCCCTTTTTTCGTCTGCTCTGCATAGTTTTGATAAGTTTGTGCTGCTTTTTCATACTCCCCACTCTCATATGCTTGTTTGGCATTATCTAACTTTTGAAAGTCTAAAAGCCCTGCCTTGAGAGATCCACCAGAAAACAAAAGTGCAAAGAACACTAAAACATTTGGCACCATCACACTCTCGCGTTTACTCATAGAAGAGGTTGCTATGAGTAGAAGTAGCATCGCTAAGCCAAGTGGAAAATAAAATAGAGGAGTAAATCGTTCTATCTCTTCAGATTTTAATTCAGTTTTTTTACTATGTGTTTCAATCTCGTGAAGCATCGCTTTTATATCTTTATCTGAGATCACATTTTCTATATATACACCACCTGTTTTTGTTGCTAGATCTGCAATATTTTCATTGAGTCTACTTACAATGATCTCACCATTTTGTTTGATAAACTCACCATTTTCTTTACGAATAGGTGCACCCTTAGGTGTACCAATCCCCAAAACGAAAACAGTGATATGGTGCTCTTTAGCAAAGGCTATCTCACGAGAAAAATCTTTTTCATCACCACCATCACTTAAGATAAGTAGATACTTTTGCGATTCTTTTTTAATACTTCTATCAACCACTTCAAGCATAGAGTAAAAGTTCGTTCCCTTCTCTGTGATCGAATCTGTGTCTAATTGGCGCAGTAAAAAACCCACCGCATTATGATCAAAACTCAAAGGGGAAACCAAATAAGAGTTTCTTGCAAATGCAATCACCCCTATACGTTCATTTGGAGCCATCTTTAAAAGTTCTAGTGCTTTTTGTTTTGCTAGCTTTAAACGGTTTGGATACATATCTTGAGCTAACATAGAGTCTGAGATATCAAGGGCTATCATGATATCTGCACTTTTAGCTTTCACTTCAATCTTTCCCTCTTTTATAACAGGCCCAGCTAAAGCTACCACTATAAGAATTGCCATCAATCCAAAAAGAGCATTTCTAGCCTGAAGAGTAAGTGTATTTGCACTTACTCTAAGCTTTTTCATCACCTCATCACTAAAAAAAGTTGCTTGAGACTCTTTTTGTGTGAGCAATAGCCCAAATAAAATCACAACAATAGGAAGCATATAATATAAGAATTCAGGATGTAAAAAACTCATTAGTTTACTCCTCTTTTATTTCTTAGATAGATGTAGAGCATCAAAGAGATAAAGGCTAAAAAGAGTGGATAGATATAGTAGTACTTCATATATGTAAAACTCTCATTTTTAATCTCTGATTTTTCTAGTTCATCTATCTTTTTATAGATCTCTTTAAGTTGTGCAGCACTTGAAGCACCAAACGCCACACCCCCTGTCTCCTCTGCAATTTTCACAAGTACCTTTTGATTGTACTCATTTGGCATCCCTATACCAATAGGGTAGACTTTAACACCCTCTTTTTTTGCCATATCTAGTGCCACATCCAAGGGGATTTTATCTATCCCCTGTGTACTAAAGCCATCTGTAAGTAAGATTGCTATCTTTGTCTTAGACTTACTTGTTTTTAGAAGATTCACCCCTTGAGCAAGTGACTCATAGAGTGCTGTATATTTTCCAGCCATCCCTATTTGGAGTTGAGAGACAATACGCTTGAGTATATGCTCATCATAAGTAAGTGGTGAAGCTATAAAAGAGTATGCCCCAAACACTACAAGACCAATATTGTCATTTTTTCTCTCTTGGATAAAATCACTCACGATACTTTTAACAACATCAAAACGTGTAAGTCTTCTGTTTTGTGCATCAAAGCCTTGTGCCTGCATAGATTGTGAAGCATCTAAAATCATTGCTATCTCATACCCTTTTTTAGGTTCTAACTCATAACTTTCATCTTTTACTGGTGACATTAAAGCAAACACCATCATCACAATACCGAGCCACTTAAGAAAAAACAAAAGCTTTGAAGATGCAACTGTATTTTTCATAAATTGAGCAGCATGTGGAAAATACAGAGATGGTAATTTCATCTTACATAGTGTCTCACAAGCTATAAAGAAAAATATAACAAAAAAAAGTTTTGGAAATTCAAAATATAAACCCCCAAAGAGTTCACTAAACATCTAACATACCTTTATATAGATCTATATACCCTAAAACCTCACTATCAAGGTTCTCAACATCTTTTTTATACTTGTACTGCTCTAATCTATCTACTAAATTTTTATACATCTCTGTGTGTCTTGGGCTATCATCTTTAAATGTTGCTCCATAAAAAGTAACATCATAAGCAGCTTTTTTTGCATCACTCAGATCGAGTGCTTCTAAGAGTTTATAGTGTTCTTTTCGAATATTGAAAGCATTTCTATGTTTAAGCCATCTCAAAATCAAGTAAAGAGATCCTGCAAATATCACTAAAGCTATAACACTCACACCTATAAGATAAAGAAGAGAATACTCTTGCACCTCTACTAATGGTTTTATATCATGAAGAGGAATATCAAAATTTTGTCCTGCCATATTATCTCCCTTCAAAAAGTCTTCTTAGCACTACACCAACACTTGCATCGGTGTAAACCTTGGTAAAACGGATCTGGTGTTTTCTAAAAGTCTCATAAAGTTTTCTATCATGCTCATGCACTTTTTTTGCATAAGCTTCGACACTTGAACTGTTAAAATCACCCTCAAGCACTACCCCACTCTCAGGGTCAACCAAAGAGCTAAATCCCATTTGTGGTGGCTTTTCCTCTAAATGATCTCTCACAATTACCGCCACAACTTCATGTTTTTGTGCTAAAAGTTTAAAGTCTGGTATCTCAAAAAAATCACCCACGACAATTATGAGTGACTTGCGTTTGAGTCTTTTGTAAAGTGTATCTGAGAGGTTTTTTAAGTCACACTTTTGGTTTAATGCTTCAAACTCTAGTATTTCACTTACACTTTTTTGTACCTGATGGAGCTTTTTACTTGGCTTATTATGACTTACCATCGTATCTGTAAAGATGTAACTACTGAGTAAGTCACCATTTTTGAGTGTAGCATAACTCAATTGGGCAACCACCTCAGCAATCACATCTTGTTTGAATCGTTTTGAGCCAAAATGTACACTTCCATTAAGAACAGAAGCAATCACAACATTAAGCTCCCTCTCTTCACGAAAGATTTTAATAAAGGGCTTTTGCATCTTAGCAGTAATATTCCAGTCGATATGGCGTATATCATCTCCAGCCATATACTCCCGAAGTTCGATAAAGTCATACCCCTCCCCTTGAAAGATGGAGGGGTTGTTCCCCACCATCTCTGAGAAGACTTGACGACGAGCCCGAACTAAGATTTTTTGTAATTTAGACATTACTCACCTTATGGAATCGCTACTGTTTCTAGCACTTTTTGGATGATCTCATCAGTTGTCACACCCTCAGCTTCTGCCTCATAAGTCAGCACGATACGATGACGCATCAACTCTTTAGCGATGTAAGCTACATCTACAGGAGTAACAAAATCTTTGCCCCTCATAAACGCCATCGCTTTTACTGCTTTAAACATATCGATACTTACACGTGGACTTGCTCCAAACTGGATAAACTCTGTTATCTCTTCAAGACCATACTCTCTAGGGTTTCTTGTCGCGTTTACAAGCTCTATCATATACTCTTCCACTTCTTCATCAACATGAATCTCTTTGATTGTGTTTTTGAGTGCGAGCAGATCTTCTTTATTTAAAACAGAATTTATCTCTTCAAACTTACCACTAGAGATACGACGAGCTATCTCTAACTCTTCTGTTTTTGTATTGTAATCTACTATGAGTTTGAGCATAAAACGGTCAAGCTGTGCTTCTGGGAGTTGATATACACCCTCTTGTTCTACTGGATTTTGTGTTGCCATTACAAAGAATGGAGGCTCTAGTTTAAATGTAGTATCACCAAGTGTTACCTGTTTCTCTTGCATCACTTCAAGAAGTGCAGATTGTACTTTTGCTGGAGCACGGTTAATCTCATCTGCAAGTAAAAGATTTGTAAAGATAGGACCCTTTTTGATTTTGAACTGATTGTTTTGTGGGTCATAAATCTCTGCACCTAAGATGTCAGAAGGGAGTAAGTCTGGAGTAAATTGAGCACGTTTAAAGTTAAGACCTAATGCCTTTGAGAGAGCATTGACTGTTGTTGTTTTTGCAAGACCTGGAACACCCTCAATGAGTATATGTCCCTCACATAAAAGAGCAATCAAAAGAGAGTCAATCATCTTCTCTTGCCCAACAACTACCTTAGCTACTTCTTTTTTTACTTCTTCAATTTTACTTATCATTATCTACCAACCTTGTTTGTATCTAATGTAAGTATATTCCTTTGGGGTAAATAGTTATAAAATGGTTGGTAAATGTTTGTTAAATAGAGAGCCCAAGTACTTTTTCTATCCCCTCTTTTTCAATGAGCATACTCAGTTTTAAGGCAATATTTTCTTTTGCTATCGCATAGCTTTGGGAAGATTGTCCTACTATATCGAGTCTGTTAGAGCCTATGACACTTCCCTTGTAGTCTTTTGTCGTGATATTTATCGTTGCACGAGCCAGAGTAAATCCATAAGAGTTTGCCTTATTGATTTGAGCAGATATATAGATACGAAAACTCTCTTGAGTATTTCGTGAATTTATCTTAAACTCTTTAGCACTTAAGGCTTTTGCTATAGGAGTTTTCAGATGTGCCGCATTTGAATTGGCACTTATCTTAAAACTTATGCGAGAATGGAGCTGTTCATACTTACTTTCAATCTCATTATATGCTTCTAAGTAAGGGGATGGATTAAAATCACTTTTGAGTTGTTTTAAGATAAGAAGCTTATTTGGCAAAAGTTGAAAAGTTAGCTTGCTTTTTTTGTAAAAAGAGAGTTGTTGCAGAGCATTTTGTTTTTTGATACTTTTTTCTTTGTTGAAAAATATCTCAAAATCTTGGTTTATCTCTTGAAGCATACTTTTGTAAAGCTCATTTGTGTTTGAACTTACAAGAACAGCATAATTTTTATAGCCTAGTTTTTTTGCCTCTAATACCTTATAGTTACTAATACGGATCGGCTTAACAACACTTTGCATCTCTTTGGTGTAAGTTCCATCAAAACTCTCTACACTTCCATCACGAGCCACTGTTTTAGAGCTGTAAGTAGAAGAGACCTCAACACTTAAAGTAGATATCATCTGTGTAAGTGCATCAGAGATGGCTTCAGTTTTGTCTTTTCCCACCCCTACACCATAGAGTGTACTCTGTGTAGATGTTGGTGGCGTTTGATACCATGATGGAATCTCTTTTTTCTTTGCTACAACCACTCTTTTTTGAGTACCACAAGCACTCATCATCACCATAACACTCATTACCAATAAAATCGATCTTATAAACAATTGTTTTTCCTTTAGCGGTTCAGCTGCTCTCGCGTTTTCTCACGTTTGGCTATAAGTCTTTTGATACGTATCACAGCCTTGTTAATCTCTTCTACTGGCTCTATCATCAGTGAATCTGCATGACTATAGTACTCTTGTGCTTCTTTATACTTTCCACGAGCTTCAGAGATAACACCGAGATTATAAAAAGGGAGATAGCTTTGTGCATCTGTTGCATCGATAAGCTCGATTAGAAACTTTTCTGCCTTATCGTATCTTGCTTGTTTGATATACTCTAAAGAAACCTTTAAAAGTCTCTCCTGCTCATCTGTATAATCCAAATCTGGCTCTTCAAGAAGTCTTACCTGAAATGTTCTATAGTGTGGTGTAAGTTTATACACAAAATTGTTAGCTATTGTAGTAGCTAAACGCTGTGCAACTATCTCTTTGGATGGGAGAGGACGAGAATCATCTGAACAGTGCTTAAACACTGCATTAGGGCTCATAGTCTGAGCGAAGATGATGTCACCCTTAGTGACATCGACGATGCGCATCTCTGCAGAGAGACCCACCACTCTTTTTTTACATCGTACCTTATAGTACTCCAACTCTTTACACTTTTTGTCTGCACATCGAACTCTTGGCTCAAAGAAGTAAGTATCTTGTACACTAGCACGACCAACATTTCCAGATATAATCGCCTGTGCACCTACGAGTTCACCTATATTGACTGCTGTTTTTGGATCTATGAGTCCACTATTTTGAAATCTTTGTTCTTCTAAGATTTTATCGAAGTCTTTTCGACTCACAAGGGTAAAGTATTTTTTATTGTCTATCTTGACATTGGAGAGTTTTACCTCTATCTTTGAAGAGAGTCCTACTCTATCATTTTTAAAACTACTCACAGCAATTTTTTTAGTAGAAGCGACTCTGTCTATCTCTGCTGGTTCAAGTGCTCTTATACTCACTTTTTGTGCACACCCTGTTACAAAGTACACAAGCAAACCACTCACAAAAAATAAAACTGATCTCTTCATTCACACCCTTGCTATTGTAAAAGTAAAACATTCTATTTAAAATAGTTTTAATATCCTATTAATTAAACAGAAGCCTTTTGAGATCTGAGACTTGTTTCAACTCTTTTGTCTCTATCTTTTTGAGAATATCTTTATATTTTCGTTCATTTTCCAAGACTAAAAGTATATGCAACTCATCGATGGTTTTTGCTTTTTGCACTTTTTCTCTAAAGATATCTTCTTTAGTTGTTGCTTTCTCAACTCTTTTCCATCGTATCTTTGCTACTATAAATCCAAGTACAAAACTCATAAGGTAGTAAAGGTAAGAGATATCAAAACTAAAACTTTTCTCCTCATCATCTAATAACTGCTTTGGCTCGTATGCTTTTGCAACTTTCACGTCTACAGCTTCAAAATGCAACTTTTTAAGGCTTTTTGTTTGAAGATCGAAATACTCAATATCAAACGATGGTATAGTAAAATCTTTATCACTCACAAAAGCAAATTTTTGTTTCCATACCCCTTTATAACCTTGGGGTGTTAAAAGTATCTCTTTGGTAGGGGATTGTGTAAATATCTTTGTATCTGCTATCTTCCAATGGATCTCTTTTATATACTCAAACCCACCCAAGCCTTTTATCTCCACCTCTAAATGGTAGGGTTCATAAGCTTTTACTTGTGGGGTGTCTTTTTTAACTACAAGTTGAAAATCTCCAACTAATTGTGCATGAGCATCGAGTATATCTAACACTACACTCTTTTGTTTATACTCTACAATACTAAAATCTTCATAGTTTGCATTGTCTCGCCCAAGTACCCCATTTTCTATAGAGTCTTTGTTTGTTTTTTTGATGGTTGTATCTAAAGAGAGGCGAAACTCTCCCGCTTTTTTGACAAATAAAATAAATTCATAAGTATTTGTTCTTTTATTATCAACAATTCTCTCTTTTTCACTAAAGAGTTCAAGGGTGTACTCTGGGTTATCTGTTAGAGGGTTAAACTCTATCACATAAAGTTCTGACTTATCGCTAAAACTACATCTGTATTTCAGATGAATTGCTTCATTGGTGTATGCTTGAGTTTTGGAACTCTCTACACTCCACTCATAACTCGAAGCAAACAGTGATAACTGCAATAGATAAAGAAAAAGGAAGACTCTACCAAGGTTTTTTTTCACGAACACTCCTTGCATTGATAAGTTCATACTGTTTAGAACTCAGTTTTGTTTTTGCACCATTGAGATCAATTTTCATTTGAGCTTTGGCTTTTTTCCCATCATCACTAGCACCATCACTTGCATTAGCTTTTACTTTCATATTTGATCCCCCTCCACTTTTTTTCTTTGCTGAGGATTCCCTCTTTTTAGCAAGGTCAGACTTTTTAGCACTTTTTTGTTCTCCTGTACTCATCTGCTCCTGCTCTTTTACATCTTTAATATAGTGTAGATTTTCATCAGCTTCTTTTGTATAGTGTAGTGTTAAAGACTTTAAGTAAGCCTCCCTTGCTTTTTCAAACTCTTTAAGTCTTACTAGAGTATTGCCTATATTGTAAAATACTACTGCTTTTTGTTGGGCTGATGCACTTCGAACACTTTGGAACTCTTGAAGTGCTTTTTCATACCTGCCCTCTTCATAAAGTGTTGTAGCATTTTGAAAATGAAGTATATTTTCATTTTTCATAAAGTCTAATGTTGCAGCTTGAAGATGAATGCCAAAGAGGAGTAAAAACGCCACGACATATTTTTTCAAAGATGTAATACTCACTAAGAAAACTACAATAGCTAAAAAGACAAAATAGTAAAAGAGTTCTATATTTTGTGTAAGTGTTGTTGTTCCCATAAAATCTTTTTGATGTTGTGCTTCTAAAGCATCTCTCATCTCATCTAGACTTTTAGTATAAACACCCCCTGTAGCATCTACAATCTGGCGAATATTTTCATTTTCTCGTGTTACGACTATATCTCCAAGTTCATCCTTGAGGAGTTCCCCATTTTTTAGAGTGAGTGTTCCTCCTAGTCTTGTGGCAACCATCAGCACATTTACAACCATATCGTTCTCTTTTGCAAATTTTGCCTCATCGCTATAGTTAAGCTCATCTGCACCATCACTTAAAAGAACAACACTCACCTTTTTAGACTGTGACATTTTTCTTGCAAGTTGAAGTGCACTCATCACATCACTTCCTCGTGTCATGATAAGGTTTTCATCTAAAGAGTTAAAAAGGTGCAAGAGGAGTTGATTGTCTTGTGTTAATGGAGAAAGTATTATCGCGTTTGTTGTAAAACCTAAAACAGCAAAACGGCTCTTTTTCTCTTTTTGTGTTAGCTCTTTTAAGAGTTGTTTTGCATATTCTAAACGCGAGGGCTTCATATCGTTAGCCTGCATAGAGTAAGAGAGATCCACCCCTATCACTACATCACTAAGCAGCTCTTGTGTTTTTATGGGTTCTTGCTTTATCACTGGACGAGTCAATGCTAAAACGATAAGCACAAAGGTAAGTATATACCCATAGCTAGTGATACGAAGATCTCTAAAATCATTCTTTATAAAAGCAGCTAAGAGAAATGCAAAAAGCCAAAAGTACTCAGGATTTAAAAAACTCATCGTCTTAACTCCCTATAAAGTAGGTATAAGAGTAAAACTAATGCAAGTAAAAGTATACTTTGATAATAATACTGCTTCGCTAAAAAATGGCGCGATTTAATCTTAGAAGACTCAAGTCTGTCTATACTCTTATAAGCCTCTTGTAACTCTTTTGCTGAAAGAGCTGAGTAAAACACACCTCCACTCTCTTTTGCAATTTTTTCTAAAAGTGGGCTATCTGCTTCACCCTGATTGCCTATAGCTATTGTATATATCTTTATACCTTGTTCTTTTGCCAGTGCTAAAGCATCTTTTGGTGAGATAGTACCACTGTTATGCTCTCCATCACTTAAAAGCACGATGATCTTTGTCTTAGCCTTAGAGTATGCAAAAGATCTTACACTCATAGCTATAGCCTCACCTATCGCTGTATTTTGCCCTGCCATCCCTTGAGTCATATACTCAAGCATATCACTTACTATCTCTTTTTCATATGTTATAGGGGAAGCTATAAAAGCAAAATCTCCATAGATTACAATGCCAAGGTTGTCCATATAACGATTTTGTATAAACTCTTTTGCGACAATCTTTGTCAGTTCAAAACGGGTCAGTCTTTTCCCCTCAGAGAGTTCATCATCAACATCAAATCCAGAAGCATTCATAGAGCCACTAGCATCTATAGCAAGCACTATATCTTTTCCCATACGATTGAAAGGGTTATGCTTATCTATAATAATAGGGGAGCTAAGAGCGATACAAAGAAGTGTAAATATCGCCACCTTTACAATCCACTCAAGTTTCATAAATCTCTTTTTTGCAGCCATAAGATGAAGATGAACGAAGTAGATACTCTTTTTGTACTCCTTACATTTGTAAAGGCAGTAGAGTATAGGTATGAGTAAAAATATAAGATATGGATATTCAAAACTATAATAATTCATTATCCTCATTTTATCCAAAAAATGTGTATAAATATTAATTTTTTACAAATATGAAAATTTAGGTGTATTTTTCTTGACATAGAAGGACTTTTTGTCTATAATTTCGACCTCTTAACATAGAGAGCATGTCTTGTTAGCTCAGCTGGTAGAGCACGTCACTTTTAATGATGTGGCCGATGGTTCGAATCCATCACAGGACACCATTTTACTACAACAAGTTGGCCCCGTCGTCTAGCGGTTAGGATCCATGGTTTTCATCCATGTTACAGGAGTTCAATTCTCCTCGGGGTCACCA
>JAMORK010000028.1 GCA_027063645.1 Sulfurimonas sp. | reverse complement strand
TGTCCACACCATCTTCTTCACCACCTGTACAACCAAGTTCAATCTCTATGCTCATACCAATTTTACTCATTCTCTCCAAGTAAGCTTTACAAGTTGAGATATTCTCCTCTAATGTTTCTTCTGAAAGATCTAACATATGAGAAGAGAAAAGTGGTTTACCTACATGCTTAAAGTAACGCTCACCTGCATCTAAAAGTGCATCTATCCATGGTAAAAGTTTTTTTGCAGCATGGTCAGTGTGTAAGATAACAGGCACTCCATAACTCTCAGCAATAGCATGCACATACTTTGCACCAGCAATAGCACCAGCGATAGCTGCTTTTTCACCCTCGTTACTTAAGCCTTTTCCAGCAAAGTACGATGCACCACCATTACTAAATTGAATGATTACTGGTGAGTTCACCTTTGCAGCTGCTTCTAAAACACCGTTGATAGAATCTGTGTTAACTACATTTACTGCAGGTATAGCAAACCCCTCAGCCTTTGCATGATCATATACTTTTTGTACATCTTCGCCAAAAAGAACACCCGGTTTTACAATATCTAAAATCCCTTTACTCATAAAAACAATCCTGAAAAATTTAATTTTTGTATTATATTATATAGTTCATTTAAAAGAACTTTATGCTAAAATGAGTCAAAAATCATAGAAGAGTGTATGCCTAGAAGAAAAAAATTTGGTATCGTGACAGATATAGTTTTAATAGATATCATAAATTTTTCAGAATTAGCCTCTGAAAAACAACTTGAGATTATAAGTTTTCTTACTCAAAGTTATAAACGGATGATCCATAAGATACTCTTAAACTCAAATATGTCTTTAGAGAAACTTGTTCTTGGGTTTATCCCTACTGGAGATGGTTTTTACTGTGTTTTAAATCCTAAGCTCAAGGGGTTTGGAAGTATTTTAGGTCTGAGTTTTAACCACTTTTCAGATCATATCGCAAAAAAATACCCTTACTTTGAAGGGATTCGTATCGCTGTAAACCATGGAGTAGTGAATGAGTTCACCGATATACTTGGCAACAAAAATTTCATTGGATCTGGCCTTAATGATTGTTCGAGGTTTTTAGAGCTTAAAAATTTTACTATCTCGACAGTTATGGTTTCAGATACCGCCTATGAAGCTTTAAAGAGTTTTCTTCAAAGACATAAAGATTTTGACACACTTTTACTCCAAAGAGAGTTTAAGCACTCAAATTATTATACTTTTTTTGATAAACATGGTCATGAGAAAAAAGGTCGCCTTATTTGGCTAAGAAAATCGGGTATAATTAACCCACCAAATATTAATTTTAATTCAATGATTTAAGAGGATAGAGATGAGACTCACACTTGATGAATATTCTAAACATTTTAAAATGTCAAAAGAGATGATAAATTCCAAACTTCGTACAAAAAAGCTCAATTATATTATTGAAGATGGGATAACTTACATTATAGTTACTCGTAGTTCATTAGAAAATGACAAGCGCTCAGAGATCCATAAGCAACAAAAAGAAAAAAAAGAGAAGATGCAAACAAAACTAGAGACTCCAAAACCACCAAGCAAGCAAAAAACAACTGTAGCGATGGTTTTATCGCTCTACCAACGTGAGAACCAACAACTTAAAGAGAAGATAGTACAGCTTGAAACAAAGATAGATAAACTTATAGATGATAAAGAGCAGATGCTTCGTGATGAGATGAGTAAGATAGAACAGGTCTACAGTGCCAAAGATGAGCAACTCAAAAATATTCTAGAACTTATCAACACGAAACTTACTGCAGAACAAAATCAACTCAATACGATTCACGAAGTGGAAACGCTTCAGGTCAAAGAGGTGCCACCAAGTGAAACAAAACAAGAGATAATAGAGCTCAAAGAGTACCTTAAAACACTTGACCTGAAGTCATATCAAAAAAAGATTATCAAAAAAAGATTTTTAGCAGTTTACGATAAAGATGTTCGCGTTTTAAAACAAAACGGAAAAATTTATCTTGATTTTTCCAAGTATGACTACAGTGATCTTTTAGAGTATTAAGCACAATATGGGTGAGATTCAAAAAGAAGTAGTAAAAACCAGAGATATAAAAAAAACTTTAGAGTTGTATGCAAGTGAAAACTTCATACCTTTAAATGAATGTGATTTCAAGATTCTTTCAGTAATCACATCTATTAAGGGCAATGCTGATACAGATTATGTTGTTATGAAGAATGATCTTCTAAAAGAATATCTTAAAAAAGATCGTATTATTAACGAGCATATTAGCTTTATACAAAATTACAATGTTGAAATATTTCACCAAAAAGAGTGTCAACTTAAACTCGAATATACAATCAACTATGCACAATATGCAACACATCCAAAAATCATTCTCTCACCTAAGTCACATATCCCTTATAAACTTTTCCAACCCAAAGAGCTACTCAATCTGCTCTTTAAAGAGATAAATAAGATCAAAGCATCCCATAAAATTTTGATTAATATTTTTGATGAAGAGATGCGCATAAAACTCAAATCATTTATTAAGTATATCTATGCTGGTAAATTTGTCAAAAAAATCCAACTTCCCCTTTTTGATGGGATTGACCCACTTATAACACAAGAATCAAAACTCATCTTCTATTTTGAAGAGAAAGATACTCACAGTGCTGTTATTGAAGTGGATGAGGATGAGACTCTTATCAAATTTATAAAGCCCATTTTTGGTCATAATGGCTTTAATGCTTTTGGGGAAGAGATCTCAGCTGGTAATGCAAATAACCAAGGAGACCTAAAAGCTGATATAGATGAAAACAGTATCTACATTGATGAAGATGAGCATTCTAGAAAATACAAAAGTAAACGCAAGGGCTATGTCCATTATACTCCAAAGAAACTCTCCGTCGATAACAAGATAAAAGTAGCTAAACTCTCAAGAAACAATGCAAGACTAGCAGAGGAGGAGGAGAATAATATCGAAGTTATTATCTCTCAAAAAGATTCTGCCGAAGATAGTATAGGTGAGGGGGTCACTCTTACTTCTGAAACTATCCATGTTAATGGTTTTGTTGGAGCGAACTCTACACTTGAAGCGCTTCACCTAACTATAGATGGAGCAACACATCAGGATTCTAAACAGTTTGCAAAACATGCCAAGATAAATCGTCATAAAGGGACACTACGTTGCCACAATGCACAGATAGGTCTACTTGAAGGTGGTGAAGTACATGCAAGTGATGTTACGATAGAATCCTCCATAGGTGGAAATATCTATGCTAAAAATGTAACAATAGGTCATATAAAGAGCAATCTAAAGATCCATGCTTCTGAATCAATCACAATCAAACTCATCAGTGGTGAGGATAACCTACTTCATATTACACATGAAAATATTCCAATACTCAGTGCCGAACTGAAATTTATAGCTAAAGATATAGATGATCTCAAATTTCATTTAGAAGAAGCCTCAAGACACAATAAAAATAAAGTTCCGGAGATAAAGAAGCAGATAAACAAGCTACTCCAAAGAAAAAAAGCTATCTTAGAATCTTACAAGAGTGCAAGAATCTCTATCTCAGAGCCACTAAGAGGTCTTAATAAAATCGTTTTTAGTATCGACAAAGAAACAGAGCTTAGCTATAAAACAGATGCACAAAAATATACTGATTTCTATATAGAGTGCACACAAGAGACTATTACACTTCATCCTGTTGGTGTATCTCTCTCACTTCAAAACACTTCAAACTAAACCCAACAACCAAAAGATCAAAAGATCAAAAGATTATTTCTCTTATAAACAGAAAATAATTTTATAAATTTCACACGGTATTCTGTATACAATATATGCTATATATATCTTTATACAATTATATATGTTTACAAAGTATGATTTTTAATATATACAACACAATATTTAATATATTATTAGATATAAAATGTATATTTAAGTATTAAACCCGTATACTTCTCTTTATGCAAATTGATGATCTATTTAATATCCTTCATAACTCGTTAGAGGCTCAAAACAACGGTAAAAAAATATCTTTAAAAGATATGGCTCTATCTTTGGGAATCTCTATGCGTACATACCAAGACTGGAAGCTAGGACGTGCTAAGCCACAAGCCGCTGCAGTTGTGATGAAAATGTTAGGACAATTAGAAGATGATGAGATCATAAGAGCTGTACGAAAAATAAATAAGCTACAGGAGTAAGTAGATGAGTGCACTTACAAAAAATGAACGCGATGGCCTAGAAGATGTCTTTTTATCTATACATTCAAATAGAGATAAATACCAAAAAATGAAAGAATTATCAGCTTTAATTATTTCGCAGAAAAACTCACTAAATCTTCAGAAGCTCCTTAAAAGGGCTAAAATTGGACTAAAAGAAACAAAAATATCACACTATTTAGCTAATTTCAGTAAAAAGAAGAAAAATTTAAGCAAATAAATTATAAAGTGTCTTTAGCTGAATTATTTCGTAAAGACGAAGCTCCGTGCGAATATTCGGAAATATTTTAATCCAAGGGTAAATTTATGAATAAAGCTCAATTCGTTGAATTAGTACAATCATGTGGTGACTACAAAACTAAAGTAGAAGCTGAAGCGGCTATCAAAGCATTCACAGAAGCGGTAACAGCTGCACTAGTAAAGAAAGAAGATGTTTCTTTAGTAGGTTTTGGTAGTTTTACTGCTGCACTTCAAAAAGGTAAAAGTGGTAAAGTTCCAGGTACTGATAAAACATACACTACTCAAGATAAAATGGTTCCTAAGTTTAAAGCTGGTAAAGGTCTTAAAGA
>JAMORK010000027.1 GCA_027063645.1 Sulfurimonas sp. | reverse complement strand
AAACTGTAACCAAGAAGTAATCAAGATTTTTTATACTTTCAACAACAAAACAAAAATAGGATATTGAATATGAAAAAAATTGTATTATCTACAATGGCAGTACTTGCATTAGGGACATCACTTTCAGCACTTACACTCTATACAGACCCAGTAACTGGTCAAGTTTTTACAGCACCTGGAGAGGGGCGTGTAAAATTAGGTAACTTTGTAGAAGAAAAAACTGTTGCAAAACAAAATGATTCTATAGCAAAAATAGCAGAAGAAACAAAAAAACAAACTACAACTATTGCTAAAATAGAAAAAGATTCTAAAAGTGTACCAGTATTTGCAAAAGCTGATAAGCTAAAATTTAGTGGTTTGACTTATATTGGTTACAACTATACAAATTATGATGCAACTTTATCTGATGGAACTCCTAATACAAGAGCAGATATCTCTCAATTTGAAATTCGCCGTGCATACTTACAGATGAAAGCATATCTTTTAGATGACCCTAAATCTTACTACCGTGTGACATTAGATGTTCACCAAGATAGTAAAGCAAATGGTGATACTACAGATGGTGATATGCTTCTACGTATTAAATACGCCTATGTTTACTTAAATAATATTCTTCCATTTACAGGTGTTGAAGTTGGTATTGCACACCGTCCTTGGCATGATTATGAAGAGCATACATCATGGTACTACCGTGATATCTCAAAAGTTTTAGTGGAACAAAAAAATGGTGCGGATCTTTCAAACTCTGCTGACTTTGGTTTTAACTTCAAAACAAAAACAAAATACTTTGATTCAGAAGTGGGTATGTTTAATGGTGAAGGTTACCATGCAACACAACTTGGAACTGGTGTAAGTTTTGAGTGGAGAACAACTGCACATCTAATGGGTGTAAATGGTAAAGATAAGCAAACAACAAAAACTTACTGGGATGCTTCTTTCTATGGACAATACAATATGGAACATAAAGATGTAACAGTTGGAGCAATCACTGAAAAACAAGACTTGATTTTTGGAGGTCTTCATACTGTATATAACCAACCATCATTCTTAGTAGCTGCTCAGTATATCTACTCAGACAATACTTCAAAAATTGCTAATAATGTATCTGGTCAAGCTGGATCTGGGTATTCGTTTAATGGTGAGTATCGTTTTGGTGCAGAAAAAGAGTTTAGAGTTATTGGTAGATATGATAGATGGACACCAGAAGAGAATAACTCAGCAGATGAAAAAGATCAAGATACATACATTGCAGGTATAGCATGGCAACAAAATGAAAATATTCAATGGGTTGCAAATGTTGATGTTACAGATAATGAAAATGGTTCAGCTCGTGAAGATCATAATGGTATAGCATATATGCTTACTACTCAAGTAGAATTTTAAGCGATACTTACAGCTTTTATTTTCCCCTTTTTTGTTTAAAAGTGAAGCCTAATATGGCTTTACTTTAGAAACAAAGCCTCTTTTTTTGAACTTTCAGTATATCTTTGTTATAATAATTATAATTTTTTCTAAGGTAATTATAATGAGTCAACCCTATCCAGATAATTTTAATGAGCTTAAAGCGCAAGTGAGAGCTGCTGGTTTGCTTGATCGTGTTCCTGTTAGAGGCACGATTGAGATGATTGTTACACTATTAAGTATGGCATTTGTTTTTTATATTGCAGTTAACTGGAGCACTCTTGTGGGTGAGTCGATGTGGGCTGCTGCTGGACTTGGTTTTTTTATGACCATTATTTTTACACGTGCTGTATTTATCTCGCATGATATCTTGCATACACAATACTTTAAAAATAAATCTCTCTCTTTTAAACTTTCTTATCCATTT
This sequence comes from Sulfurimonas sp., assembly GCA_027063645.1. GTDB lineage: Bacteria > Campylobacterota > Campylobacteria > Campylobacterales > Sulfurimonadaceae > Sulfurimonas. The sequence continues at coordinate 23,319 of JAMORK010000027.1, read as the reverse complement.
TCGGCATTGATACTTTCAAATAGCTCTTCTTGGTGGGACTTTAAACATAATGTTAATCACCACACTTGGTGTAATGTTCCTGAAAAAGATGAAGATATCTTAGCTATGGATGGTGCTTTTGCTCCAGGTCATAAAGGGAACAAAGCATGGTTAAAAGCTACGAAGTACCTTGTTTTTTGGGGTGCTATGTTTTTTATGTATCCTGCATTTATTGCACAGTCATATAATTTTGCGATTAAACGTAAAAAATGGGGTGAGCTATTTTTAATGTTGATGCATTGGCCAATTGTTTGGGGACCAATCTTTTACTTTTTACCTTTTAGTGATGCGATTGTTGTATTTTTAACACTTAATTTTACACTTTCACCTTGGCTTGCATTTGGTTTTATTACGAACCATTTAGGGTGTGAAGTGTTTGATAAAGAAACGGGAGAAAACCTTTCCTGGATGGAGTTACAGATGCGAACATCGCGTTCACTCTCAGGTGGAGCATTTGTACATTGGTTTTACGGTGGACTCAATACTCAGATAGAACACCATCTTTTTCCAAAAGCACCGCGTTTTAACCTTCTTAAAGTGCAAAAGATGACAAAAGAGTTTGCTCAAGAGCATGGCTTAAAATACTTTGAAACATCACCTATTGAGGCGTATGTGCAAATTAATGATGTACTGAAGAAGTACTAACTCCTCTTTCACAAACGATTCTTTTTCTTTTTCCAAAGCTTTAGCTTTGGAATCTATTTGTAATCTTCTATTATTTTATCTTTCTATATACATCAGAACACTTCTAAGAGTATTGTATATTTCTCTCATTCCCAAACTTTAGCTTGGGCATGCATGCACTTTTTGCAGTTAGAAAGAATATTTGTTGAGGTCTATAAAAGGGTTAATGTAAAAGTGAGTAAAACTTGAAGAGGTGCTATAAGATAAAGTTAGATGAGATTAAATCCCATCTACACGAAGTACTTTAGTTTTTCCTATCATTAAGTCCACTGTCATTAAAATTCTTTTAAATACAGACTCTTGACGGTATTCTAATTTATGTTTTTTACAAATATCTTTTACAATAGGTTGCATCTGTTGGTAGAACGAATGTGGCATATTTGGGAAAAGATGATGCTCGATTTGGTAGTTTAAAAAACCATGCCCAAAGTCGATAAGGTCTGTTCCTGTGTTATAGTTTACACTTCCCATAATTTGACGAAGATAGTACTCCCCTTGTGTTTTATGTGGTGTAGAGAACTGGTATATATCTTCTGCAGAGTGGTTGGGAACAATCACTAAAAATGAGTGTAAGTTTGCAAAAAACTCCCCTAAAACCAATAAAATAAAAGCACTTCCTACAGCACTCCATCCAAAAGGTAAAAATAGAAGTGGTAAAAAAACAAATTGGAAAAGACCATATGGCAGATAATACTCCATCCATAATTTACGTCCAAGTTTAGTAAATGGGGAGTATTCTAAACTTGTAGCACGAATGTTATCTCCATCTGATTCTTTATTTTCAAGGATTCTAAGTGTGTTTGGAGCATAGTAAAGTATCTTCCAAAAAGCAGCAAAAGTATAAACAATAGCACGTTTTGCGAACATTGGAATATTCATGTCGTGAAGCCATTTGAGATTTTTTTCTACATTATCTGGATCATCATCTTCCCCTAGATGGTAATGATGCATAATATTGTGTTCATATGCCCAAGCATCTGGTTTAATCCAATCGAGCCAATCGATCCATCTACGGTTTCCTGCTGCAAAACCTTTTTTTGTATAACGAAAAGGGATCCCTTCTACTTTATCATAAGCACCATGAAGGATAGGGTGTGTAACATTTGCCCAACGAGCAACATTACCAACACCAACAAGAGCAGCTCCAATGATCCCAAAAAACCAAAAGTCAAAGCTTGAGATTCCTGAGTCATAAGAGCTTAAAATACTTACAATAGCAATAAGTAAGAATCCAGATATTGTAGAGATTCTTCCCCATCTTTCAAGTTTTAAAAGATGTTGAAAATCTCTCTCTCCCACTTTAATTGTTTTTTTAATTTCATCAATATCTTTTTGTAGTAGTTCTTGATCTACATCTTCATAGTTTGCATATTGTGCCAACATTCTCTCTTGTCCTTATTATAATATTCTTAAGTTTGTATTATATATAAATTTGCTTAAAATAGCTAAAGTTACTAAAGAAATTTTGGGTTAATGCAATATAAATATCATTTTGGCTAAAATAGCAACAATTATAATAAACTACTTGGAGAATTTATGGACGCTGCCAAATATATTTGGATGAATGGAGAGTTTGTTGCATGGGAAGATGCAAAAATACATGTACTTTCACACACACTTCACTATGGAAATGGTGTAATCGAAGGAACAAAGGCATATAAAACTGAAAAAGGGTATGCGATATTTCGCCTGAATGAGCATACAACAAGACTCAAAGAATCTGCAAAAATGACTCTTATTGACATCCCTTATACGGTTGAAGAGATGAATCAAGCACAGATTGAACTTGTAAGAAAAAATGAGTTCACTGGTGATAATGTTTACATTAGACCTTTTGCATTTTTAGGTTACGGTGTTATGGGTGTGTACCATAAAGAAGCTCCTGTTGAGACTGTTATGTCTGCATGGGAGTGGGGTGCTTATCTTGGTGAAGAGGGGATGCGTAAGGGTATTAAACTCAAAATTGCATCTATGACACGCCCTGCAAATACTTCAAATATGGGCAAGGCAAAAGCAACAGCAAACTATTTAAACTCTCAAATGGCAAAATTTGAAGCGATTGATTGTGGTTATGATGAAGCATTACTTTTAGATGATCAAGGCTATGTTGCAGAAGCGAGTGGAGCATGTTTCTTTATGATAAAAAATGGAGAGCTAATCACTCCGCCAAATGATAACTCTTTAGCATCAATCACTCAAAAAATGGTGATAGAGATGGCTGAAGATTTTGGCATGAAAGTAACTCGTCGCCGTATTACTCGTGAAGAGGTATATGTTGCAGATGAGGCATTTTTAACAGGTACAGCAGCAGAGATTACACCAGTTGCACAAGTAGATGCAAGAGAGATAGGTTCAGGTAGTCGTGGTGAGATCACAGAAAAAATTCAATCAACATATTTTGATATTGTATTTGGTAGAAATGCTAAGTATGAGCACTATTTAACATATATTGATTAGGAATATAAAAAGATGAAAAAAGAGGATAATATATTAATGGCTTCAGATATGAACGATTATTTTAACAAAAAAAAGAGCGAAGGTGGTGGATTTAAAAAATCTACTGGTGGCTCAGGTGGTGGTAATGGTGGAGGGGGTCCAAAAGGTCCTCAAATGCCAAATATAGACTTAAATTTTGGTGGTGGTAAGGCAGGGTTAGTTTACTTTCTTATTGCGATTGTACTTATGTTAGTACTTGCAAAACCTTTCACAATCATCGAAGAGGGGCAACGTGGTATTTTAAGCACAAATGGTAAGTATCAAGACCAAGCACTTCTTCCGGGGCTTCACTTTATTATTCCCGTGATTCAAAAAGTATATGTAGTAGATACTAAAGTCCGAGTAATTAACTATGCAAGTCGTATTGAAACAAGTTCACATACTGCATCAGGGATCATCACTAAACCAGCGATTACAGTACTTGATAAGCGTTCACTTCCTGTTGGGATTGAGCTTACTGTTCAATATAGATTAAATTCACAGTTTGCAGCACAAACGATCTCTAATTGGGGATTTTCATGGGAAGACAAGATTATTAATCCTGTCGTACGTGATGTGGTTCGTAATGTTATTGGAAAGTATGATGCTGAGTCTCTTACACAGATGAGAAATGATCTAGGTGCTGAGATTGAAGCGGGGATTCGTGATAGTGTTAACAACTTAAAAAATTCACCAGCAGTTTTACAGTCTGTACAGCTTCGTGACATCATTTTACCTCAAAAGGTAAAAGAGCAGATTGAACGTGTTCAAATCGCAAAACAAGAGGTACAAAAAGCAGAGCAAGATGTTCAGCGTGTAAAACAAGAGGCACTTAAGCGTGCAGCTGAAGCTCGTGGTGTTGCTGAAAAAGCTCGTATTGAAGCACAGGGTAAAGCAGATGCTATTACAATTCAAGCAGATGCAAAAGCAAAAGCCAACCTTCTTATAGCTAAATCTTTAACAACGAAATTACTTCAGTTAGAACAGATGAAAGTTCAAGGAAAATTTAACGAGGCTCTCAAAGTAAATAAAGATGCAAAAATCTTTTTAACACCTGGTGGCTCTACTCCAAATATCTGGGTAGATACAAAAGATGTTAGACAAAGAACTACGGCAAAATAATGGTAGAAGAAGCAGTAAATAGAGTTGATTGGGAGAAGAGTGAACTTCTTCCTGTGATAGTGCAAGATGTAGCTAATAATGAAGTGCTTATGATGGCATATATGGATAAAGAGGCACTCTCTTTATCTTTAGAAACAAAAATTGCACACTACTTTTCACGCTCTAAACAACGTATCTGGAAAAAGGGAGAGAGTAGCGGGCATATACAAACTATACACTCTTTCGCACTAGATTGTGATAACGATACTCTTCTTATAAAAGTAACTCAAGAGGGTGTAGCTTGTCATACTGGTCGGCGTTCATGCTTTTTTACAGAACTAGAATCTGGTGAAACTAACTCGAAAGTTGAAGTGGATACATCAGTAGCTTATGGTGTTATAGATACACTCTATCATACTATTCAAGAGCGTAAAAATGCTGATCCTACAACTTCATGGACAGCGAAACTTCTCTCAAAAGGTGAAAATACAATTTTAAAAAAAGTTGTAGAAGAAGCTGGTGAGTATTGTTTTGCACATAAAGATGATGATGAGGGTGAAATGGTATATGAAGCAGCAGATCTCACTTATCATATGTTAGTTGCATTGGCTTCAAAAAATATCTCTCCAGATAGAATTAAACAAGAACTTGCTCGTAGATTTGATATGAGTGGTATTGCTGAGAAAAACTCTAGGAAAGACTAATGAAGAGCAAACTCACTGCGTTTTTGAATGAACTCATGATATATGACTACATTCTATTTGGCAGTGTATTTGCCCTTTTTATACTCATCCTTATACTTGCACTAGTGTTAAGAAAAAAGACTGCTGTGTCTCTTTTTTTAGCACTTCTCTCTTTCATTATTCTTTTTCTTGGTCCAACACTTGGTTATATCAAGATGCATGAGTATCTTTTTAGTAATTCTGTAAAACTTCTTTCTCAAAAACAACTTACTTTTACTCCTGCTCTTATTGTTAAAGGGCAACTTACAAATGAATCTAAACGAAATTTCCATAGATGTAAGATTACAGCTTCTATCATCAAGCAAGGCAAAAACAAGTACAAGAACTATATCTATCAATTTAAGCCATTAAAGAAAATGTCGATAGTAGAGCATGATATAAGGAAGTCTCAAGTGAGAGATTTTAAAATTATTGTAGAACCATTTTCTTACTCTAAAGATTACAATATTACACTTAAGGCGGATTGTAGATGACACTTTTTAATTACTGGCACTTTATTATACTGGGTGTTATAGCTCTTATCCTTCTTGCAGGTATTACCTCTGCTTTTAGACAAACAAATAAAAAGCTTATCGTTCCGATGTTAATATCTACAGTCCTTGTAACAGCACTTATGGCTGGGTTTTCTATTGTAGCTGTAGATAAATATACAAAAAAAGTAAAGCTTTATAAGTTGAAAAACAAACGTCTCTTAAGTACAGAGCAGATTATCTATACGGGAGTTGTTAAAAATGAAGGAAACTTCCCTATAGGAAAAGTAAAATTTGAGATTAAACTTGTCAATAAAGGGCATGCTACTGGAAATGTAAAGGGTGGAAACTTTTATAAGGCGAGTGGATTTATGGACTTTTTCTCAGGTGGTATGGGGATGAGTAAGCATAAACCACAATCAATTACTAAAGAGTTTATAGTGGCAAAAAACCTTAAACCAGGTGCAGCTAAGGCCTTTAGAGTCTATTTTAAATATCCACCATACTTTAGAAGTACAGCACAGTTTGCTAAGGTGTATGGACACTAAGGGTTTAGTATTTTAAACCTATAGTTTTTAATGCACCATTGATATGCTTTATTTGAGTATTTTTGTCTCTACACCAAGTTGGTGCTAAAAGAGAATCATCATCTATCCCTGCTGTTACACGCTGTACATGCACATTTTCAGGTTTCATCTGTATAGATTTTACTAAAGTATCTAGATAAAGCTCTTCTGTTATAGGTGTAAACTCTCCACGTGTAAACTCATTTGCGAGTGCTGTGCGTTTTACAACATAGAGCGGATGGTATTTTACAGAGTCTATGCCCCATTCATAAGCTTGTTTTGAAGTCTCTAGCATCATCTCTTGTGTTTCATTTGGTAGACCAAAGATAAGGTGACCACAAACATGTAATCCCACATCTTTTGATTTGATAATCCACTTTTTCACATTATCGCTGTCATGCCCACGGTTGATCTTATCAAGTGTTTCATCATAGACGGATTGTATCCCAAACTCTATCCAGATCTCTTTTGTTTTATTGAGTTCTGCGAGATATTCTAATGTTTCTTCTGTGATAGAATCTGAACGTGTACCGATGCTAAGTCCTACAACATTCTCAAAAGAGAGAGCTTTCTCATAAAGAGCCTTTAGAGTTTCAAAAGGGGCATAGGTGTTGGTAAATGATTGAAAATAAACAAGAAATTTCTCAGCACCATACTCTTTTTTTTGACGAGCAGAGATAGCATTAAATTGTTGTTCAAGTTGAAGAAGTTGTTTCTCTAGGTAAGGATTCTCTTGAGAATCAAGATTGAGATGAAATCCTTTAAGTTCTTGTACTTCATCAGTACTAGCAGAGAAAGAATCATTTTCACAAAAAGTACATCCACCTTTTGCAACTGTTCCATCGATATTTGGGCAGGTAAAACCGGAGATGTTGATACCAACCTTGTAAACCTTGGCACCAAACTTCTTTTTGAGGTAGCTACCGTATGTATATATCTGTGTCATTAAACGATATATTTACCTGTAAAACATGCTGTACAGTAGTTGTCTTCACCCTCTTTAGCATTCACACTTCTAAGGAGTGAGTCTTCATCAAGATAGGCAAGTGAATCTGCTTCTATAAATTCACAGATCTCCTCTGTTGTCATATTTGCAGCGATAAGTTTGTCTTTATCTGGAGTGTCCACACCATAGTAACATGGATCTGTTGTTGGTGGAGAAGAGACTCTCATATGAACTTCACTCGCTCCTGCATCTTTAAGCATTCTAATAATGCGACGAGAGGTTGTTCCACGAACAATAGAATCATCGATAACAATGACACGTTTACCTTTAATGATATCTATCATAGGGGAGAGTTTCATTTTGACTTTTAAGTCACGCATCTCTTGTGTTGGTTCAATAAATGTACGACCAATATAGTGATTACGCATAATACCCATCTCATAAGGGATACCACTCTCTTGAGCATAACCAATAGCTGATGGAACGCCACCATCTGGTACAGGAACAACAAGGTCTGCTTCAATAGGAGCAATACGAGCAAGCTCTTTACCCATGTTCTTACGTGTTTGGTATACTGATTGACCAAATACTTGTGAATCCGGACGAGCAAAATATACATACTCGAAGATACAATGCTTTGGAGTTGGCTCATAAACTTTAATGCTTATCGGTGCCTTGTCTTTTTCAAAGATAAGAAGTTCACCTGGTTCAACATCACGGATATACTCAGCACTTACAAGATCAAAAGCACATGTTTCACTTGCAACAATATAGCCACCATTTGGAAGTCTTCCAAGACTTAGTGGACGAAAACCATGACGGTCACGCATTGCAAACATCTTTGTACGACTTAAAAATACTAATGAAAAAGCACCTTCAATACGTTGAACAGCATCGATGATACGATCAAGAAGTTTATCTTTAGAGCTTTTCGCAATAAGATGGATAAGATTTTCTGTATCCATATAGGTTTGAAAAATCGCACCTTTTTCTATAAGTTTGTTACGAACCTCTTCAGCATTGGTAAGGTTACCATTGTGAACGATTGCCATCTCACCCAAGTCGTATCTTGCAAAAACGGGTTGAGCATCAAGTATAGAGTCATCACCCGCAGTTGAGTAGCGAGTATGTCCTATGGCACTTGTACCACTTAGTGTAGAGAGTTTGTCTTCATTGAAGACACGCATAACAAGACCACGGTCTTTGATAGTGTGTAGTTTTGTTCCATCAGAAGAGCTGATTCCAGCTGCTTCTTGACCACGGTGTTGGAGAGAATGGAGAGAAAAATAAGCCAGTTTAGAAGCCTCTTTATGACCAAAAATTCCGACAACTGCACATTTTTCGTTCATATTTTCGCGCAAGATATATCCTTGTACCTAGATGTAAATTTATAATGCAATTATACTCAAAATATGTTCATTTTATCTCAAACAAATCTTAAGTATAAAAACTGCCTTTAAAATTTATTGGAACTCTATTTGCTTTAAATGTCAAAACTATCCCAATAAAGGTAGGATGTATGGATATAGTACTACGCAATAATCTCATTCTTATCACAACCGGATTTGAAACTTTAAATACACCATGGATGAAAAATTTTCTCAATCATCACTCACGTGGTATGCTTTTTTTACCAAAGGCAGTTTTAGTGTTTAGAAATGAAACACTTAGAGAAGTAAGGGAGGAGTTCCTTTCACAACTATCTCAGCATCATGCTGCTACACACGATTTTAATCATGAATTTTTTCTAAGGTCTATGTTGAAATTTGGTACCCAACCCATTAAAATAGAGCTAGAAAAACAGGAGGAACCTGAAAATGTTCAAGTAAATCTTTATGCTTACGATAAAGATACGGTTCTTATCTCTTTAGATGCACCAAATGCCTGGGTGATTAGTTACTTGCGTTCTCAGTTGGAAGTTTATATAGAAAAAGGGACAGATATCTCTTTGGTCGTTGATGTTTCAGACTATAAGGCCAAAGCGAGATTAGAAAGAGCCTTAAATAAACGCCATATACTCCATTATCAAATCCAATACACTTATGACAACCGTTTTATGTCAAAACTTTATAGTGATTTTGCAAGTTTTAGTTTTGGAGACTTGGCAAAAGAGGATGAAGAGGAGGAGAAAAAAGTATTTTATACAGTTTTAGAGTGTCCTGTGGGTGCTTCTCAAGATGCATTGAAAAAGTCTTATAAAAAGCTAACGAAAGTCTACCATCCCGATAAGGTGTTTCATGAAGCACCACATATGATAGAACATTATACTCAGAAGTTTCAGCTTCTTCAAGAAGCCTATACAGCGCTGAGAGTTGTTTCTTAGTTTATAAATCGCTCAATAAGAGTTTCTTGACTATTGGACTTTAAAAGGGCTGTAAAATCCTCAGACATATAGAGTGCTAAAGAAGCATCCTGCATATTACTAAGCTCTTTAGAAAAGCCGCGTTTAGAGAAGAAAGCTATCTGTGTTGGTTCAATCCCAAGTTTTTGACACTTTTCGTTGAGTTTATGGTACTCTTTTTTATTGATGATGTGGTTTGTCCATTTGCACTCTGCAACATAGATCTGCTCCTTATCTGTTATGGTTAGTATATCTATCTCTAAATTTGCATCCCAGTAGCTTCCAGAACTTAGTATTTGTGCATCACGTATATGATAGTTCAGTAATACTTCACTTAACTCCTCAAAGACAAGACTGGTATAGCTATGTTGTCTCTTACGAAAATCTTTAAAAAAGTTGTCATAATTATGTTCCATTATCTCTTTTTTATGAGGGGAGATAAAATAGAACCAAAATCGTATAAATGGCTGTGTAAAGAGTACCTTGTGTGAGATACGATGACGTGCTGCATCGCGTTTAAGTTTTTGGTTTGGGTGCTCTTTTTTAGGATCTGGTTCTCGTGAGTATTCTAAGGTAACAAGACCTTTTTCTTGTAAAAAATTGAGTGCAGCTCCACCGTTGCCATTGTTAAGACCTGCACGGTTAAATGCAGAAAATATACGTCTATCACCAATCGCTAGTGCACGAAGGAGCCTTTTGTTGTTTTCTTCGTTAAGTGTAAGCTCTTTTATCTTTGTTCGTAACTCTTCAAAATTTTCTAGTATATGCTCGTGTATTAAATATTCTAAGGGTTTTGTTGTATCTATATCAAATCCAAGTCCACCAAAGATAGAAAAGTAAGAGATCTGTATCTCCATATCATCTGGATAGTTACGAAAATAAAAAGAGCGAAATTGATCAAGAAGTTTAGTATATGTCATAGGGTAATTGTAACATATAAAGAGAGTAGAAACTGCATAAAAGCAGTTTCATATTTTTATAGAGGAGTTGTATAAGAAATATTTACTCAGTTGCTGCTGCAGCAGCAGTTGCATTTGTAATAGCTGTATCTGCAGCTGTTTGAATATCACCTGATGCATCTTGCATATAAGTTTGAACACCAGCCACAAGACCAACACCAACAATAACTAATAAAAGAGCAACTAAAACACCGCTCATACCTTTTTGTGACTTTAAACGTTTGAATAGATTTTTTATCATATTCTTTCCTTATCTTGTGATATATTTGTGATAATTATATCACTATAATATAATAAAAGCAAATTAAATTTACTTAGACTAAATATATCTTTTACTTATATAAGTTTTGTATATTTTTTAGATATCCAAAGTGGTTTCTCTAAAGATTTACAACTCTCTTTACAATCCTCTTTGACCTCTATCCAAACAATGCCACCAGCAGTTTTTTCTTCCCCAGCAACAAATTGATGCCCTTGTGACCATACTTGTGAGCGTTTCCCTTGAGGGGGTGTCTCTCTTAAAAAAATATTTTGAGTGTTGACTTCATAAAGATTTTTCTTTTGAACTTCCACTTTTGGAATGAAAGGTTCATCTTCAGATTCAATAATAATTTCAGTTTCAGTTTCAGTTTCCACTTCTACTGGAGTTACGAGCTCTTGAAGATTGTTTTGTGCTTTAAGGGATTGATTGTGTCTTAGAAGATCAGTATGAAACTTCTTACTTTGATCTTGAAACTCTTTGTAAAAATGTGTTTCATCTATAGCTTCATTGGCATCTACTATCTCAGGAACTAAGAAAAAGAGCAGATCACTTGTTTTATTTGTAGTAACGGTATGTTTAAAAAGTTCACCAAGAGCAGGGATATCTCCAAGAAGAGGAACCTTCTCCTCAATATCTGTCATTTCACTGTGAAGGCGTCCACCAAGAACAATCACTTGTCCTGATTTGACAACTACATTTGTTGATATATTTTTACTTACAAATGAGGGAACAAAGATATCTTGACCAAGCTGTACATAGTGCTCTTTGTTTGTATCAAATTCACTATCTTTGATCTTTACATCAAGATGCATAAAGTCACTTTTTTCTAAAAACTGACTTGTAAGTGTTAAACGCAGTCCATACTCTCTCTCTTCAAGTTGAATCGTCGGTGCAAAACCAAGGTTTTGAGTAAGCCCAATAGGGATATAAACCTCTCCACCTACACGAAAGCTGGCATTTTTATCTTCTGTTGTCATAAGAACAGTGTCGTCTAAGATTTTAGCGATACCTTTTGTTTGGAGGAAGTTAAGTGTACCTGTAACAGAGTTTCCTGTTTTTGAAGAAAAATCTCCGGCATTATTGAGTAACCAACCACTGAATGTCACACCATTAACTGCTGTTGGGTTTACTGCAAGATTGAGGTATTCATTGAAAAAGCCTAAACCAGTTACACCCCCTAAATCTTCAGCTTTTTGATTATTAATCTCTACCAAGTAAAGTTTTGTACGTATCATTTTATTTACTTTTTTTGTCTCTGTAAGATCCATCACCTTCTCAAGATCAAGCCCTGCACTTTTTAAGATAGCAAAGATTCTAGCTTTGTTATGTGGATCTTTAAAGTCTCCCTCTAAGACTGTGGAGCCGTTACCAACTTTGGAGATTCTTAGGCTAGGTTCTATAAGGTTGATCATCTTTTGAATAAAACCAAGGTTCTCATTGATATAAACATGGTAGTTTTGTATAGAGTTATCTTTGTATACGATAAGTATAGAAGTATTTCCACTCTTTTTACCGAAAATTTTTAGCAGTGTTGATGTTTTTGAACTTCCATCAAGTAAAGAGATATTGATCATCTCTTGATTTCCTACGATAAGTTTTTTGACCTTCTTCTCTAGAAGAAGTACTTGGTACTCATTATTAAAAACAACAATCTCTTCAGCTAAAAGACCGATTGTTAATGTTAGTAGTAGTATTAGTTTTTTCATATTTTCCTCTTTATTGGCATGTGCCGGTGATTGACATATTTTGGTCGTGGTATGAATAGGTATGCATACTTGTTGAGAGCTTTTTGTTTGTAAAATAGGTCCCATTATAGGTGTAAGCTATGGTGATATCTATCTGCCCTTTATTTGGTGCATCTGTTTGGTTTGAAAACACTAAAACAGTATTTGGTGGGCAAAAACCTCTATCTGTTATAGAAAAATTTGTGAGATCTTCCATCCCATCTGCTTCTACAGATACTGCATTAGCAAGAAGCTTGAGTTTATAATCAACTTGCATCACAGCCCAATAGTCAACAAGAAGGGTAGTGATAAAGGCAATAGTTGGCAAGACAACAAGGAGTGTTGCCATAATTTGCCCCATACCAAAACCAGCCCGAGATCTATTTTTCATAAGAGATACTTACCTGCTTGGTTTTTTTACGAGTTTTTACATAAGTCTTTCTATCTACAAGCATCGCTTTTTTTGCTTTGAGTGTTTTAGCATCTAAGTTTTTAGATGATCTGACAATCCACAGCTGTCCACCATAATTGTTGGTGTTATAGACACGATTTATATTTAGCTCTTGTGTTTTATAGTACATCTTGAGAAAGTTCTTAATCTCTTTTGGTGAGACCTCTAAAACTATGCTTTGTGCTTTGAGTGTGGTCTCCTCTGGTCCACTTTTTGTATAGGTGGAGTAACTTTTATTGTTGATGATAAAAGAGCTTATGGGTATGTGGATAGCAACATATTTTGTAGTAAAGATATTTTGTTTCTCTTTTTTTTCTTGAAAAGTAACAGAAACGATATCTACATAATCTCCCTTTTTAAGAGTTGGATCTATGTTTTTAAAAAGAGCTAAAGGGAGAGTGAATGTATCTATTGAAGTAGCATTGTCTTCTTTGTATGTAGAGTCATGTACTAGCTTCTCTTTAAATGTTTCTATCTCTAACTCCTCTAGAGGATTAGATATAGATAATTTTTGTGCTCTTATTGGTTCATTTTTATAAATATCTACTGCAGCATAACGACCTATAATCTCAGTATCTAAAAGAGGTGTTTGGGGGAGAAGTGATTTTGGCAAGTTTATTTTTTTAATCATGGTAGCATCTAAAAATGTACCTTTATTTATATCTTTAGAAGATACAAAAGCCTCTACAAATTCACCTTGATTTGTGCCTGTTTTACCTTGTTGTGAGTAAAAAAGAAGTGCTAAGGATGAGCTAAAGAGTAAGAGCCCCACTAATGTTCCGATTATAATTCTGTGTTGTCTATTTTTCATAAATCTCCTTTTATTTAAATCCCGGTATTAAAGCATCTGCTGACATTGGAAATGCAATCATTGCTATAACAGCTGGTAATATGAATAAAAACATCACAAAGGTGATCCCTATATTCATGGTTGCCGCTTTTTTCTCTATAGAGAGCATTTCGGCTGACTTTATCTCTCCTGCTTGGTTCTCAAAGATAGTTTTGACACCAATCCCTGTTTCTTCAGAGAGACGCATAAAACCTACAATGGTTGCAATCGCTTCAGAACCTGTACGTTTTGCAAGGTTTTCATAGGCGATATCGCTAGAGTAGGTGATAAACTCATTTTTAAATCTTTTTGACTCTTCTAGTAAATCTTTCCCTAAAACACTATCGCCCTCTATAGTGACTTTATCGATGGCATTATTGAGTCCACCACCACCCTCAAGGATAATGATAAGCAGGTCAATAAAAATAGCAAGATCGTTATCTATCCTTTTTATACGTGCTTTTATCTGCTCTTCAAGGTAGATAAAGGGCATAAATATCGCTATGCCAAGACCAAGGAAAAGGAGAAAAGTATTTTTCATCGCACTAAGGTCGAGCAAGAAAATAAGAGAGATTAAAGCAAGACCCGCCAAGATACTTGCAAGGACAATCTCATTGAAATCTTTTTGTTTTAAACCTGCACGAGCTAGTTTTACTCGATACTCTTCTTTAAAATTTGCTTCACTTTTAGCAAGAATTTGAGTCTCATCGATATGGAAGATGGAGTTGATAAGTTGTTTGTGCTTATAATCCTCATAAAGGTGCCACAAGCCTACACCAAGTAAGATAGCAATAGATAAAAACATCAGGATTAAAGAGGATGTATAGATCATTTATTGATCCTTGTGATGAGTTTATTGAGTAAGATACCTACAAAAACCCAAAGTGCGATTGCAAGGATTTGAAATCTTCCCCACTCAGAGTTCATAAAATACTCATGAAGCCTGCCACCAAAGTTAAGGTTTAAGGAAAAATACAAAAAGATGGTGATACCAACAACAACATAAGATCCAACAGTACTCTCTCTTGTGACAACATCAACTTTTTCTTGCATCTTTTCTCTGTAGCTGATGGTGTGTTCTACTTTTTCTAAGGTGTTAGAAAATTGTCCGCCACTTTCACGACCTATCTTGATAGCAAGTGCAAAGATACGAAGCTCTTTAGAATCTACAAATGTATTGAGTTTTGTAAAAGCTTCTATCTCCCCTATAGTATTTTTTTCTTGAAAAAATCTCTCAAATATATCTTTAAACATACGTGAGCTTGAAACAGCAATAGATTTACTCAGTGCCTGCTCAAAACCAATACCATTTTTCATCATTTTTACTAGAACAGAGATAGAGGTTGCAAGAGCCTTGTTAAACTCTTTTTTTCTTCTGCTAATAAGAGTGGAGATGATCATCCAAAAGAGGAGAACGCCAAGAGGGATACCAATGATATACCCACTCCAATGTTTTAAAAATAAAGTGATAAGCGATCCTATAAGTAAACTAAAACCAAGAAATAGAAGCATAAATATATAAGCATTAAAATGAAATCCTGCTTTTGTTATGATAGAATTGATTTGACGAATAAAGCTTGATGTTTCTTGATCATCCCCATGGAGAAGGAGATTGTTGATATCCTCCTCTCTCAATGATATGGCATTCTTTATATAGGTAAGATGTTTTATCCGTTTATACTCTACATAGAAGATATACCCTAAGAATGTAAGACTAAAACTGATGATAAAAAGAAGGACTATTGTTATCATTGTAAATTTGGCCATCTTTCAAGGATATTTTTCCCAGAACCGTAAGATTGGATTATCTCAGCCATATAGTGGTTTTTCCATCCACACATTCTATTTGGATGAAAGTTTTTTAACTCATGAGTTAACATCTCTTTATCTACAATAAAGTCATTATCGAATATACGGCTATCGAGTGTGATACCATTTTGGAGCATCTTAAAACTAGCACGAGATGATGCAGAGATAGCCTTGAAGTTTCCACTTGAATCCATAGGGTTCTCACTGTTATGAGAGCGTTGAAACTCAAAAAGATCTAGCATAGAGACAACACCACTCTCTTCGATCCGTCGTTCTGGTTCTGAAATCTTGACTATACGTCTTGTTCCATCTGGAAAACGTACAATTTGCACAATTAGATCAACCGCAGAGATGATTTGTGAGCGAACAAACGCCATGTTTGCAGTAGGACGTGCTTCTAAGAACATATTTTCAATTCTTACAATAGCCTCTTTTGTATCATCAGCATGGATAGTTGTCATAGAACCTGGGTGTCCTGTATTCATAGCATTAAGCATAGTGACAATCTCAGGACCACGACACTCTCCAACGATGATACGTCGAGGGGAAGATCTGAGGGCAGTTCTTAAAAGAGACTCTATACTTATCTCTCCCGCTCCCTCTTCATTTGGCGGACGAGCTTCAAAAGAGCGTATAGCATGGCAAGGCATTTGAGGTTTCATCTCTTTGGTATCTTCTATAGTAAGGAGTTGATCCCCCTCATCTATAAAACGGGTGATGGCGTTTAAGAAGGTTGTTTTACCACTTGAGGTACCACCTGAGACAACAATGTTAAGTTTACCACGAATCGCTTTGACTAAAAAGTAAGCCATCTTATAGTCAATCATATGAGAGTCTATAAGTGTTTCAAAAAGAAGGGGAATCTCACGAAACTTTCTTACAGTTACATAAGATCCAGGATTTCCATCCTTATCTAGGTTGGCTGAAACTGGAGGGATCTGTATCTCTATACGTGAGCCATCTGGTAGTTTTGCTGAAGCGATAGGATGTGATTCATCAATTTTTCTGTTTGATTCACTTAACATTCTGTTAATAATATGTTTGAGCTCCTCTTCACTACGAAAACAAAAAGGTGTTGCTATTGTTTGTCCATCATAAATAACATCGATATAATCTTTTGTATTGACCAATATATCATTAAGCCCAGTTCCTGCAATACGGATGATAGTACTGATGGGACCATAATATAAAAGATTGTCAATCACATAATCTGCTATCTCATTTTTAAGAGCAAATTTTGGAAGTGAAAATTCAGAGATATGTTTGTTTACAACTTCTCGAATCATCTTTTCAGTGAGCTCTCCTTTGATATTTAGTTTTTCTACAAAAGAGTCGTAGATGCGCCCAGCGAGTCTAAAATAATCTTCATTGCGATACATAAGAGGAAAACATAATTCAGAACAGAGATTCTCCTCTACTGAAATAGCTTCGTTAGCTTTTGTTGTTACTTCGACAGGATTTTCAAGAGAGTTATGTCTCTCTTTAATTTTTTCTTTTAAAGCCATTGTTTTATCTTTGTAAAAAGGGATCTATTTTGTGCTTTGAGTGTAGTTGTGGAATTGTGAGTTGTTTCTTTGAGAAAAAACTCTTTTGCAATCTCATCGATACCTTTCATAAATGGAGACTCTGGATAGATGTCACAAACTAAGTTCGCATCATTCCAACACTCTCTGAGATGTAGAGCATCATTTGGAAGGGAGTAGTGGATCTCAAACTTATGTTTAAGCCCTTTAGAGAGAATCTTTTTTGCCTCATCATGGGTAACACTTCCATATGAATCAGCACGGTTGGCTAAGATATGTGTTTTGTTGTACCAACCACTTTTATCTATAATATCTATATATGTTTTTAAGATAGACATAGAGGGGATACTAAACTCTGTAATGACAAAGATATTATCTGCTATCTCTTGGATATCTATCTCTAGATCAACATCTTCAAAAACACCAACATCAATAAGAATAAAGTCAAATTTTTCTTTAATATACATAATAAAACTGAGAAACATTTGGATGTTTTCAGGAGACTCCAAATCCTCTTTTTCAGTATGCTTTTGGATCCCTGGCACAAAAAAGAGATTGTTGCTGAGTCTTGTAAGCCCATTATCAAAAAGTTCTTGCATATCGAGGTTTTGGACATTAGTGATATCTATAATAGTTTTTTGTGGTTGAGGTATATTGAAAAAGAGATTGGATATAGCTTTTGTAGAAGCAAAGTCTAAAAAAAGTACATTTTTTTCTGGATAATTTTGAGAGATGCTTTTTGCTAGATTCATGGTGATGGTAGTTGTTCCAACCCCACCACTAATACCTGTAAATACAGAGATGTTAGAATCACCCCGTCTATTTTTTATAATACTCTGAGAAGCAACTATCAGCTTAGCAATACTTCCTGCATTCGCTTCTCCTTGGTGAAGATAGGCATCAACACCAATTTTTCCAGCAAGGAGAGAAAACTCAACATTTTCTTTTCCAATTACTATGATATAGATGTTTTTTGTAAAATTTATGTTGGAGAGATCTTGAATCTCTTGGAGTGTTTCAGTGCGGTAAAGTAGTACAACATCGCGGCTTTTACTTGCTGCATAAAAACTGATAAAACCATCAATATCACTGAAGTTTTTCACATCAGTAAACTCCTCTTTAAGCTCTGTATAGCAATCTGTATCGCTTTTAGAAACATATGCAATTATCATTGGTTACCTCTCATTGTTTTCATAATAGTAAATTCTGTTGTTGTACCTTTTGTACCAACTTTTATAGAATCAAGATCTAAAGATTTTAGATGAAGTATAAGTGCTTTATGCACTTTCTCTTTATACTCAACTACTTTCCAATCATCATCACGAAGGAGTTTATCAATCTGTTCATCATAGTTAAGGTTTCTGTTGTCTGCTAAAATAAAACTTGTGAATGTATCTAAGACTCTTCCAAAAAGTCCCTTAGATTGTCTTCCTTGATTGCGTTTACACCAATCAAGCCAATCATCAGTGGAGAGACTGACTACATCATGATTTCCCCAATCTCCAATTCTTCTATGTCTTTCCTCTTTGTAATTGAGCTCGCTGTATTGAGAAGAGTTGTTTAAAAAACTTCCAAAGAAACCTGCTTCCATATCAAATTTTGTAGTTGTATCTACACCTTTGGTAAATAGTTTTGTATCCCAACCAATTGGAAAAAAGAAAAAAGTTTTTGTTTGTTTTACCTTACAAGACTCAACTTCTGTACCATAAATACTTTCAAGTCCAAGAAGTGCAAAATGTCGGAATTCAGCTATATTGTCATTGTTTACTTCAAAAAATGTAAGAGGAAGGGGATCAGAAAATACAAATTCGGCACTTACCACTTCCGTTAAAGTTTTTGAATTTTCTCCAAAAAGAAATCGTAAAACAGAGCTTGCCATAAAAGATACAGGTTTAAAGATTTCACTTGCAAAGCTTTTTGTATCGCTTGATGTATCTACTGTGGCTTTTTGATCTATATAATTTACACCATCATTTTTTCCTGCTAGTGTGAGAAGTGTTACCTCTGTATCTTCAAGAACAGCAGTGGTTTTATACTCTGTCTCTTCTCCGTTGTTGAAAAATGGCATCCAGTTGGCTAAACCAAAAAAACTAACACCAGTACATACTATGGAATCAGGATCGTAGCTTAAAAAAAGTCCATCACACCCAGTTGTGCTTGTTATAGCTGTCTGGGCATAGTCAATCTGGGAGATTCTTTTTTGTTCATCTGCTGTGTTGATCTCATTTGTATGGATAGTAGAGTTGCGTTTTGCTCTATAATCTTTTTGAAGCCCAAAAGTGATGTTGGCAACATAGCGACCTCTTACCTCTTGTTCATGTGTCGTCATACTTTCAGAGTAAGTTGTTGCTGTATCTTTTGAGAAGAAATCAGCTAAAAAAGATTTTATATAGCCAAAAAAGTTTTTTGGTGAATCTTCTGCTAAAGGAGTCTGGGGAGCTTTATAGTACTCTCCATCTCGAAAAATATCTAGAGAATAAAAGGCATCATCTCTATTGCTAGTATAGTTAGCTGCTTTGTCGAAAGGGATTCTAAATTCACCCTTAGGGAGTGGAGCACCGAGTCTATCTAGTTTCATATCTGGATTTGTTAATGTATTGACATTGATGAAAAAAGGTTTTTGTCCTGAACAACCCTCTGTATCTAAGCCACCATCTTTACAGGTAAAAGAGAGTTCTGTCGTAAGCTTTACAAGTGCAGTGGTTGTTATGTTTTCGTAGTTATCTTGAGCTTTTCCATCAACATGAAATTTACTCCAGAAATTGTCAACTTTGAAGTTTGTTGTTTGAAGTTTTACTTTTTGGTATGCTATCTTGTCACCATACTCGTTTGTCACTTTTCCCTGAGTAAAAAGATCTTCAAATAAGACATTTGTTTGTGTTTGTGTTGCATATAGATTGAGTGATACAAATAAGCTTAGTGTTATAATGTTTAGTCTCATATTTTCCCTTTTATTCATCTATTTGGTTTATTTTCATAATATTATGTATATAGATAGAGACTTCAGTTTCTACCTTTGTTTTATCCCATGTTGGGTTTGCCTCTTCTAGCTCGTAGCGTTTTTGTACAGCGGCAAGAGCAAGTCTGTCTTGAAGATGTTGCAAATTTGCTATCTGGTTGACTGTGTGAAGGTTGTCATTTTCTGCACCCATAAACCAGATAAACCAAAAGAGTAAACTAATGGCTAAAAAGAGTGGGACAATCGCTACAGAACCTTTTCTCATGTAGTACCCAGCATATAAGCACCTAAAGCACCTAAGCTCATCGCTGGAGCAAAGCCAAAACTCTTTTTTCTTACAATGCTAAGGATAAGAAGGTGTGAAACCCCGGCAATAATAATAAAGTATCCAATCCCCTCAAGCCCTACTAAGAGTGCACAAAATGCACCAAATCTAAGATCACCACCACCAAATGCCATGTTGAGAACAATAGGGATTACAAAAATAATCAAAATGATACTAACAGCGATGAAAGTATTGAGATCTAAAGTGTTTTCATAATACTTGAGTGCAACTAAGATGAAAAGTGCAGGGATCATAATCTTATCTGGAATAATCTCTTTTTTAGCATCTATATAAGAGATGATAACTGCAATAATGATAAAAAATAGAAGTACAGTCATAAATTCCTCTTATACAAAACAGTGATACTTTTGTGATAATTTTGTGATTATATGGCACTGAAACTTAAAGTAGTTTTAACTTAGAAGAAAATTAAGAAATAAGATAATAAATAAGATTTTTTAATACAAAGAGTAACATATGAGATTTTTAAAGTATAAGTAAAGTATATATTAAAGTTCACTTGCAAACTTTAATATATCGATACCATATTTACTACGAATCTCTTGAGTTTTTTCTGTTAAGTGTTTCATTCTTTGATCTTCATCAAAGCTTAAGAGGGAAAGCTCCTTCTTTGAATCTCGAGTAAAACTTGAGCAATTGATACTAATGCGGATGATATGAAGTCGTTTGTGTATATCTGCTTGATGAAACAGTTGCATACAAAGTGAATCAAACTTTTTTTCTGTAAATACCTCGGCCAAGGAGATGTTTTTATGGGATTTTTGATTCATCTCATATGCGATACTAAGATGAAAAACAGTGGGGATAACATCTAGTTTAAAGATAGCAAAAGAGAGGTGTCTTGTGAGTATATGTATGCGTCGTTGTAGCTCTACTCTATCAAAAAGGGGATCAAAAGTTCTGCTAATCCCAATAGATTTTCTCTTATGTGTTGTAATGATTGGACTATCTGCTACTCCATTGACTCGCTTGTAGAGCTCTTTGGCATAAGGGCCCCAAGACTCAAGTGTACCTTGGCGTTTTCTAATATCGCCGAGTGTATGGATCTGGCTTGCATAGAGTTTGGCTTTCATACTCTTGCCTATGCCTGCAAAGTTTTCTACCTTAATTGGATTTACAAAGGTGTCAAAATCCCAGCTATAGATAATCTTAGAGCCATAGGGCTTGGCATAAGTTGTTGCAAGTTTAGCGATATATCGAGTATGTGCAGCACCAATAGAGACAGGAAGTAAAAGCTCTTTTTTTATCTCATGACGCAGAGCATCTATAAAGGAGGGGATATCTTCATCCTCCACCCAACCACTTAAGTCCCCATAAAATTCATCTATACTCGCCTGTTCAACAAGTGGGATTCTTGCACATAAAAACTGATGAAGTTTATGTGAAAGTTCTTGATAAAGTGACATATTAGGAGCTTTGATAATAAGGTGTGGGCAAAGTTGTAAGGCCTCTCGGATACTCATAGCTGTTTTTATACCAAAAGCTCGAGCCTCATAGCTTGAAGTGGTTAAGATACCACGAACTCTTCCATCAGGATCTTTAAAAGCATCTATATCATCATCTTTTGCTTCGTATGCCTTATAAAAAGTGGGAACAAAGCTTCCGGAGTTTTCAAAATTTACGGTTTGATTTTTAGCATCTTTATTGAAAATTTTTGTGTCACTTCTTCCGCCGATAGCTACAGGTTTATGCTCAAGTGAGGGATCTACTATGCGAGCAGCACTTACGAAAAAAGAATCGATATCTATGTGGATTTTCATGCTACATACCCCCTGCTAAGTTAGAGAGTATTGTAGCGAAGAGTTTTAGCACTTTTGTATTTTATGGCAAAGTGCCAAGTTTTATTTTGTAAGGCCTAGTTCGGCAAAAAGAGCCTCAAAGTATTCACTCACTTCAAGAAGTTCTGCTTGGAGTGTACCAAATGCACGATCTTCTAAAGCCCACTCCTCTACACGTTTCATACTTTCACTTTTTTCATTTTCACTCAGAGGTGCATCTTGAATGGCATTTTTTATTTTTTCTAAATTTTTTGTATGTGAATTCATTTGATTTCCTTTTAATAATTGTTGTATTTTCCAGCTTCGACATCAGCTCTGATTGCATCAATCTTTGATTGCATAATGTCTAAGATAAGTTTTGCAGCTTGTTTGTCATCAGCTTCTGGAACATCCCAGTCTGTAATTTTCATATTTGTTTTAAAAAGTAACTCCACTGCTAGTTCTATCTCACTTTGACGAGATTCTAACTCTTTTATAATTGCTTCCATGAAAAAGCTCCTTCATTTTTTTTAGTATACATCAATTTAAATTAATTTTGACAACGAAGCATCTTAATATTTTATAAAATTTTGCATCGTTTATCTTTTGTTTCTATTATACTCTCAAATGGTGAATAGGGAATACTTAAGAGCAGTGATAAGTGTTATAATGCCCTAGATGAATTAAATGGGGTGGGAGTATGAAAGAGAAAGCTTTTGGATTGTGGAGTGCTGTATTTTTAGGAATAGGTTCTATGGTTGGTGCAGGGATATTTATAGTTATAGGACAAGCAGGAGCAATGGCGGGCAATATTGTATGGCTCTCTTTTGTTTTTGCTGGAATTATCGCATTACTCAGTGGATACTCTTTAGCAAAGCTTGCTGTTCGATATCAATCTCGTGGTGGGATAGTTGAGTACCTTGTTCAAGGTTTTGGTGAAAATGTATTTTCTGGATCTATGGGGGTGATGTTTTATTTTTCTCAGTTGATTGCTTTGGCTGCTGTCGCAAAATCATTTGGAACATATAGTGCAACTTTTATGAGCGATGGTTCCATATTTTGGATCAATACTTTTGCTATAGGGATTATTGCACTTTTTACTCTTATCAATCTTATAGGAAGCTCCATTGTTGCTAAGTCTGAGAATGTGATAGTATTTATAAAATTAAGCATACTTGTTCTTTTTGCTATTGCTGCACTCTTTAGTATCAAACCAGAACTTTTAAGTCTCTCAGCTATGCCACCTATGAGTGGTATGGTCTTTGCCATAGGTATCACTTTTTTTGCTTATCAAGGTTTTAGTGTTATTACAAATACAGTAGAAGATATGAAAAA
>JAMORK010000026.1 GCA_027063645.1 Sulfurimonas sp. | reverse complement strand
AGTATGGTGCGCCCGACACGATTCGAACGTGTGACCGCTGGTACCGCAAACCAGTGCTCTATCCAGCTGAGCTACGAGCGCACACCATTTCTCTTTTAAGAGGCTGAAATTATAGCACTTTTAACTTATATTATTCTTTATTCATCTATCTTTTTAAGAATATTATCTATCTTTTGTTCTTGAACATAAAGTTCATGTGTTTTTCTTACATAGGCTTGGAGTAAAACTTTCAAGTCGTTATTCCCCTCCACATTGAAATCTTTTGCCATCTGATGCTCTAAAAATGGGGCGAACTTCTCATCCACATCTACATCAAACTTTCGACCTCCAATATGTAAACCTATTTTTTTGCTCATAAAGATTTAGCCTAAAATACTTTCGATTTTATTAACAATCTCTTCTATCTCTAAATCTTTCATCGCATTTTCTTCACCAAGTCTCTCTATCTCTTTATCTTTGAGCTCACGTTCTGCTTTGAGTGTCATCAACTCATTTCTTAACATCTCATTTTCACCTTTTAAAGAGTGAAATTGTTGAAGTACTTGTGAGACTTTTTCGCCTAATCTATCTAAAGTTGTTTGTTCTTGCATAAATGTTTCCTATATTCTTTAATATAACTATAATTCTAGCATAAAAAAATAGCTCAAGAGTATATTATCCAAAGATTTAGTATAATTTATCTATTAACTAAGAAGGTAATTTTTTTATGACTCATTTTGAAGAATATTGTACAAAATTTGTTCAGTCTGTTGGAAACAAAGCTGGAGCTATCTCCCCTGCTATTGTAAGCTCAGCAGCATTTGCATACGAAACACCAGAAACAGCAGAGGGGATCTTTAACGGAAGTGTAAAGAAACCTCTCTACTCTCGCATGGGTAATCCAACTACAGCTCGATTAGAGTCTATTATGGCGGAGATGGATGGAGGTATTGGAGCAGTAGCTACTAGTTCAGGTATGGGAGCTACTACACTTGCAACGATGTCACTCTTAGCATCAGGTGATGAGATTATAAGTATAGGTGGACTCTTTGGAGGAACTTACTCACTTTTTAACGAAACACTGCAGCGTTTTGGAATCACAACACACTTTTTTGATGTTGATGAGCTTGAAGCAATTCAAAATACCATTACAGAAAAAACAAAAATACTCTTTTTAGAAAGTGTTGGTAACCCTAACATGAGACTTCCAGATATCAAAGCTGTTGCAAAGATAGCAAATGATGCAGGAATAGCACTCATAGTTGACAATACCATCACACCTTTAAGTATCTCACCCTTAAAACTTGGTGCAGATATTGTTGTGTATTCAACAACAAAAATCATCTCAGGAAGTTCAAATGCTCTTGGTGGATGTGCAGTCTTTCGTGCGATTAATGAGGGCGATGATAAGTTTAAAACGCCACGATATGGATGGATGACTAAGTTTATCAAAGGTGCTGGAAAAATGGCACTTATCCCCAATGCCAAAAAACGTGCTTTGAGAGACATTGGGATGAGTGCCAATGCACAAGCTTCATACCAAACAATGCTCGGTCTTGAAACATTAGCACTAAGATTACCACGAGTAATTCAAAGTGTTGAAGTAGTAGCCAAAGCTTTAGATGATGAAGGACTCAATATCAACCACCCATGTTTAAGTAAGCACCCTCACCATAAACGCTACCAAGAAGATTTCAGTAATGGATGTGGCACACTACTCACTATAGATATGGGTTCTAAAGAAGCTGCATACAGTTTTCTCAATAAAACAAAAATTGCAACTATCACGGCGAATATTGGAGATACTCGTACATTAGCTCTTCATATGGCTTCAACTATATACAGTGATTTTGATGATCAAACAAGAAAATTTCTTGGTATCACCGATGGACTTATCCGTATATCTATAGGACTTGAAAACCCTCAAGATATTATAGATGACTTTTTAGAAGCGGCAAAATAAGATGGCAACACACATAGATTATGAACTTCAAGATGAAGTCAAACTCAAATATCCAAAAAAGTACAAGGTTTACCTTTTAAATGACGACTACACCTCTATGGATTTTGTGATAGATATCCTTATAAGTATTTTTCACAAAACATACGAACAAGCAGAAAATATCATGCTAGAAGTGCATAAAAAAGAGCGTGGTTTATGTGGTGTTTATACCCATGAGATAGCTGAGACAAAAGTGATGCAAGTGATTAAAAAAGCAAGAGATAATGGTTTTCCACTTAAAGCTACAATGGAGGAGGAGTAATGATTAGTTCTTCGCTTAACGATATTTTTCAAAAGTCTATCCTTTTTGCAAGGGAGCTTCGTCATGAGTACCTTACTATTGAACATGTATTCTATCTCTTGCTTAGCTCCAAAGAGGGTGCGGCTATCATAGAAGCTTGTGGTGGAAATGTAGAGAAAATGAAAGAGGAGCTAGCACTTTATATAAAGAGTAATATAGATGCCCTTCCTGAGCATGTCGTACAAGACCCTTACGAGAGTGTAGCCCTCTCACGTTTAGTTGACAACATGGTAAAACATATCCAATCAGCTCAACAAAATACAGCAGAGATTGGTGACCTTTTAGCAGCTATCTACGATGAAGAACATACATTTTCTTATATGCTTCTCAATGAGTACCAAATCTCTCGCCTTGATATACTTGAACTCATCTCTCACTCACAAACACCTTCTCTTGAACAAGAGAGTGATACCTACTTAGAAAAGTATTCTATCAACCTTCTTCAAAAAGCAAAAGAGGGTAAAATCGATCCTGTGATAGGACGAGATGATGAGATAAAAAGAGTGATGCAGATTTTATGCCGTCGTAAAAAGAACAATCCTATCTTAGTAGGGGAAGCTGGTGTTGGTAAAACTGCCATTGCAGAGGGTCTTGCCTTAGGTATTGCCTCAGGCAAAGTACCAAAAATCTTACAAGAAGCACAACTTTATGCCCTTGATATGAGTGCCCTACTTGCTGGAACAAAATACAGAGGTGATTTTGAAAAACGGCTCAAAGGTGTGATGGATGAACTTAAACTCCAACCAGATGCAATCCTTTTTATAGATGAGATACATACCCTCATTGGTGCAGGAGCAACAAGTGGAACAATGGATGCAGCAAATCAGCTAAAACCTGCCCTTGCTTCTGGAGAACTTCGTTGTATGGGTGCAACTACTTTTGCAGAGTATCGCAATGGTTTTGAAAAAGACAAGGCACTTAGTAGAAGATTTTCTAAAGTAGATATAGAGGAGCCCTCAGAAAAAACGAGTTACCTGATTTTAAAAGGGCTTCAATCAAAATATGAAAAACACCATGGTGTCAAATATACAAATAAAGCACTTAAAGATGCTGTATCACTTTCTAAACGCTATATTACAGATAGATTTCTCCCAGATAAGGCCATAGACCTTATTGATGAGACTGCTGCAAAATTTCACCTACAAAAAAACAGAAGAACAAAGGTAAGTGCCAAAGATATACAAAAGACTATCTCAGGTATTGTTGGTATCTCAAGTGGCAAGATAGATGAAGATGAAACTGCATCTCTTGCTACTCTTGAAAAAACACTCAAACAAAAAGTTATTGGACAAGATAAAGCAGTTATGGAAGTAGCCAAGGCTATAAAAATTTCTAAAGCTGGTCTTACACCATCAGATAAACCAATAGCATCATTTTTGTTTTCTGGTCCAACTGGTGTTGGTAAAACAGAATTGGCCATCTCTCTAAGTAAAACACTTGGCATTAACTTTGAACGTTTTGATATGAGTGAATATATGGAAAAGCATGCACTCTCACGTTTGGTAGGAGCCCCTCCAGGCTATGTCGGGTATGAGCAAGGTGGATTACTTACAGAAGCTATCAAAAAGCATCCTTACACTGTTTTACTCCTTGATGAGATAGAAAAAGCACATCCAGACCTTATAAATATTCTTTTACAGATTATGGACAGTGCTACACTTACCGATAACAATGGATATAAAGCAGATTTTCAAAATGTCATCTTGATTATGACATCAAATATTGGTGCAAATGCTAGAAGTGTTATGGGCTTTAACAAAGACAGTAGTATCTCAAAAAATGAGGAGTTAAAATCTTTCTTTACTCCAGAATTTAGAAATAGACTTGATGCCATAATAGAGTTTGAACAACTCTCACAAAAAACAGTTCAAGCAGTTGTAGTAAAATTTATAAATGAACTCAACCAAGAGCTTCAAAAGAAAAAAATTCATGTGGATATCACTGATGAAGCTGTACATTTTATAGCTAAAGAAGCATACTCCATCGAGATGGGAGCACGACCTCTTAAACGCTATATACAAGATAATATTACAAATAAACTAAGTGATGAAATCCTTTTTGGAACACTCCAAAATGGTGGTAAAGTTACTGTAAATTATAAAGAAAAATTACTATTAGAGTTTGAAGAAGCACATTGAGAATTCCAGAGCTTAATAAATATAATTTAAACTTTCCCGATCCAAGAGATGCAAATGAAGATGGTATAGTAGCATGGGGAGGAGATTTAAACCCCTCTCGTCTTATCAAAGCATATCATCTTGGCATCTTTCCTTGGAACTCACCTCAAGATCCTCTACTTTGGTGGTCACCCCAGCCAAGACTTATCTTAGAACTTGAAGATTTTAAACTTCGTAGATCTCTAAAAAAGAGACTCAAACACTTTGAATATAAATTTGATACTAACTTTAGAGAAGTTCTAGAAAAATGTGCTTCAACACCAAGACCTGGACAAGAGGGAACATGGCTTCATAACGATTTAATAGAATCATTTGAAGTACTTCACGGTATGGGCATAGCACATTCTGTTGAAGCCTATCAAGATGGTGTACTTGTTGGTGGCTTGTATGGACTAAGTATTGGAAAAATATTTTGTGGTGAGTCGATGTTTGCACATGTTAATGATGCGTCTAAAGCTGCTTTTAGTATTTTAGTAGCCCATCTCAAAGAGTGGGGATATGAATTTATAGATGCTCAAGTACCAACACAACACCTTCAAAGTTTGGGAGCCAAAGAGGTAGCAAGAGAATATTTTCTTATGCGCTTAGAAAAAGTAAAGATGGATAAACCTGATCATTTTTGGAGAATAGAAGAAGAAATAATAAAAAAGTTACAATAATTAGCTTACAAATAAAGCCAACAAAGATCAATATAGATAGAATGGTAGTAAAAGTAAAAAGTGTTAATGATAAAAAATAAAGTGATTGGTAGAATAAG
>JAMORK010000025.1 GCA_027063645.1 Sulfurimonas sp. | reverse complement strand
TTGCTCTGCCATTTTTTCAACCTCAAAGACAAATTTGTCTACAAGCTCTTTCTCATCAAGGTTGGCTATCACTTCACCCTTAACCATCACAAGGCCTTTGCCTTTTCCATAGGCTATGGCTACATCTGCATGAGCTGCTTCGCCGATGGCGTTTACTACACAACCCATGACTGAGACATTGAGGGGTGTTTTTATATGAGCTGTTCGTTTTTCTATCTCTGCTACTGCACTAACGAGATCAGCTTCAATGCGTCCACATGTTGGGCAAGAGATTATGTTGAGTCCATCTGGAAGTGCACCACTATCTTTTAAGATAGCACGAGCGACATTGATCTCCTCTTCGAGCTCTCCAGTGATAGAGATGCGCATAGTATCACCAATGCCATCAAGGAGAAGTGCACCAAGACCTATGGAACTTTTCACTGTTGCATGAAAGAGTGTCCCTGCTTCTGTTACACCAAGATGGAATGGGTAGTTGTTTTTTGGACGAAGCATTCTATAAGCATCAACTGTGCGTTTAACATCACTTGCTTTAAGACTTATTTTAATATCATCAAAGCCTAAATCTTCAAGATATTTGATGTTGTACTCAGCAGATGCCACCATAGCTTCAGCTGTTGGACCATACTTGTTGTCAAACTCTTTTTCCAAACTCCCTGCATTAACACCAATGCGAATAGGTAAGTTTCTCTCCTGACAAGCTTTTACTATCTCTTTAATTTTGCTTTTATCACTGATATTTCCAGGATTAAAACGGATACAATCAACAGATTCTGCGGCAATAAGTGCGAGTTTATAGTTAAAGTGAATATCTGCAACAAGGGGGAGGGAGATTTGCTCTTTAATGGCTTTAAGTGCAAGTGCATCTTGCATATCTGGAACAGCAACACGAACGATGTCACACCCTGCAAAATGGAGGCGGTTAATCTGTTCAACAGTTGCAGCGACATTGTGGGTATCTGTATATGTCATAGACTGTGTGGAGATGGGAGCATCTCCACCAACAGCTACATCACCGACATATATTTTTTTGGTTGGGTATCTTTTTATCATAAAGGGATTTTATCTCTTTTTAGATGAAAAGGTGCTTATCTTCTCTTTTAGAACTTGAAATCTATATTAGTGTAAACATAACGTCCAGGTTCATTCATAAGCATTACATCACTTCCCCCACCAGCAGTGATAAGGATAAGGTCTGCATATGTATTACTTTGTGCATAAGCTTTGTCTAAAATGTTATTTACACCAAGAGTGATGTCAAATTTTTTGTTTATGGCATGTTTTACTTTTGCATTAAGAATTGCCCAGCCAGCAAGCTCTTGTTCGCCATTGTCGCTATCTATAGTATCCCATCTATCACTTGCTTGAACTTCAAGTGTTGCCATTGAATTTGTAGCATATTCGTAGTTAGCAGCAATGTTTCCACGAAGTGGTGCTATATCTGCTAGGTCTGTATCTGATTGCCCTGACATTGCAGAGTCTTTTTTACCACGTTTATATGATGCACTCATATCGATTGTTAAATCATCGGTAAGATAGAGCGAACCCGATGCCTCTGCACCATAAATTTTAGCATCGATATTTTCAAAGGCATTAAGTGACACTACACTTCCGGCAATTATTGTAGTATTGTTTTTATTGTAATAGATATAATCTTTAAGTTTTGAGTAAAAACCTTTTAGCTTCAATTTAAACATATCTGTATTTACTTCATACCCTAAATCAATCTCTTGGTTTGTTGTATCTTTAAGATCAGGTGTACCAGTAAGATTTCCTTTTGACCCTAGAAAATAAAGTTCACGAGCATCTGGAACACGAGAAGCTTGACCGATGCCAAAGAAGATTTTATTGTCTTTATTGAGGTGGTATGTTGCTAAAAGGTTAGCACCAATTGAGTGGTAGGTATTATCTTGGTAGCTGTCATTTGTAATAGATGTGTCATCAACTCTTGCACCTAAAGAGATATCTAAAGCACCAAAACTATTATCAAGTTTTGCAAATAAAGCAGTGTTTTTTGTATCTGTATTGTCTATACTTTTACGTCCAGCACCTCCTGGAAGATAGTATTCATTGTGATTTTTTTCATAATGTCCATCCCAGTTTCTTTGACTAGCATCAAGACCAACTAAAAGAGTGTATCCGTTTATATCAAATCTATTTTTGATTTTCATCGCATCCATAGAAGTTGTGAGCCAGTTTGTCATGATTGGATTTGCACCATAAGAAGAGATTCTATAATCAGTTCCCATTGGATGATCAACATCTGAGTGGTATACTAAAAAGTTAAGGTTTTTATATGAAGATGTAAGGGAGTCTATATTGTACTCAGCTGAGTAGATATTTGAATCATCATATATCGCATCCATCTTAGAGTTACCATATAAAACATCATCACTTCTGTTTGCTGTTACACTTAAACGAAGCTCTTGATTCTCAGCAGTTGAGATATAAGCTTTTGCCATAGCACTACTTTTTTTGTAAGCTTGCATATCTCTGTGCTCTGCTTGAAGTGCTGTACCAGCTGCAGAAGGATTTGTGAGTATATAATTGTCAATTTGATCAGCAATAGTACGGCCATTTCCATCTCTATATTGATCACTTGATTCTGTTGAGAGTGTTGCTTCAACTCTTACAAGGTCATTTCCACCACTTACACTCGCACCAAATTTTTTATAATTAAATGACCCAAATCCAACATTGACAGAAGCTTTAAGATCTTTAGATGGTTTTTTTGTTTTAATTTTTACTCCACCACTGAGTGTTCCAAATGTTGTAACATCATAAGGGCCTTCTGTAATCTCTACAGAGTCAATTTGATTTGCCAGGATATGGGATACTGGCGGGTCCATTCTATTTGGACAAGCACCGTAAACCTTTGTCCCATCAACCTCTACTGTGATGTTGTCGCGTTTTTGACCACGGATAAATATATCATTAGCAATACCACTACGACGGTTCATATCAATACTTGGTACACTATCACTGAGTGCTTGTGCAACATCAGCTGATGTCTGTGCATTCTCTGCTACTTCTGTAATAAGAGTAGCTTCTACACCAATAGAGTCGAGTTGCACATCAGCTGCATGAAGAGCAGTTAATGTTAAAAGTGAAAGGGCAATTGTTCTTTTCATATTTTATAAACCTTAAAAATTTAAATGAATATAATAATAGTGAACAAAGTGTTACATTAGTGTTAATTTTTTAGTTAATTCGACTCAATTTACTCTGAAGTCAAAAGTTTACTAAAAAGTATTAAAGTTCGCTAAGAGCTAAAAATAACTCTTTAGAATTATCTTCTGCTGTAATAAATACTTCGATTATTTTATCTGCATTTTCTACTGAGCCATCTTTTATAAGAGATGGTATGTTTTTCATACTATCGTGAACTGCTTTGTGTGGTGATGCTATAGAAGAGTATGCTGGAGTTTTACCAAATATATCTTTTCCTTGTGTCTCATACCATTTACCAAATCGACAGTTATGATGGTCTGAAAAGTTATAGTTTGCATCATTTTTAAATACACTCTCATATCCAGACAATTTAAAGACTATGTGATCAATTTTGGCAAGATTTAGAAACATTTTACTTGAGATTATTGTATTGCTATTTTTAATGGCATCTGAACTTTCAACTAATGTATTAAGGCTCTCATTAAAACTCTCTAGTTTATCAAGTGATGTTGTAATCTCTTCATCCATCTGCTCTGAAAACTCTTGCATGGAAGAGGAGTTCTGTTTGAGGAGGTTTATGTTGACTTCTACTTCACTTGTAGCTTTTTGTGTACGCTCTGCAAGTTTACGAACTTCATCCGCAACAACAGCAAAACCACGGCCATGCTCTCCAGCACGAGCAGCTTCAATAGCAGCATTTAAGGCAAGTAGATTTGTTTGATCTGAGATATCTTTAATAAGTGCTATAACATTTGTAATCTCATTTACACTATTTGTTAGTTGATCTGAGTTCTCTCTACTATTTACCATTTTTTCAGAGATACTATTGAGTGAACTTCCCATAGCTGCTGTTGATTCGTTCACTTGATTTATAACTAACTCTGTCTCTTTGTTTTTAGAATTAATCTCATCAATATCTTTCATATTGTCAGTCATACCCTCTTGTACAAGTGATAAACCAGAAACAGTTCCCTCACTGAGTAGTTCTGTAAGTTTAAGTGTCAGTTTGTTTTTCTCAAGCTGTTTTTCACTCTCTTGAGCATGTTGTTTTGACTGTTCTAGAGCATCATTTGCATTTTGTATCGCTTCATGTGCCGCATTTATAGTGTGATTTGCTGAAGTTACTATGGAACCTAACTCATCATTACTGCTACACTCAATAGACTTAGTAAAATCTTTTGATGCTACGATATCATCTAAGGCATCTCTAAATTTTGAAATACGACTAATCAACTCATTTGCGACATATGCACCAAAACCTAAAATAAGAATCATAATTACTATATTTTGAATGATTGTTGATATCATACTTGTTTTTGCTTCATCTTTTAGAGTTTCAACTTGGTTTAAAATGCCCTCCGCTAAATGATCTTCAACTTTTTTAAGCAGATTTATTTTTGCTGTTATCATCTTAAACCAGTAAGCAGGATCAACACCAAAATTTCCTTCTATGTGAGTAAGAGCAATCTTTCTCATACGCTCTACTTCATCTACACTTTTACCAACTAATGTTTGTTTATAAAAAGAGGTGTTTTCTTTAGAGTCTAAAAATAGGAATCTTTTCATATAGGTATCTTGCTGACTCATTAGTTTTACAAATTTGGCATAAAAACCATCAGGAAAAGAGTCTTTTGCAAAAGTACCTGTCATCACAGCACGCTCAACACCAGCACGCTCTTTAGAGTAAAGGTAGTTTGTAAATGCAGTTAAAGAAGTAGTCATCTGTTTATCTGAACTCATTTTAGCAATATATGCGATAGTATCTAAAAATGCACCATTAAGAGGGGTGTAGTAGCCAACAGTTTGTGGTACATTGTAGTTTAATGCAGTGATATTGTTTCTTACAGAGTCTAGCTTAGAAAGACGATTCATAGCATCGTTCATCTGATTTTGCATCTCTTGTGGGTATACAGAGAAATCCATGCTTTTATAAAAAGCTTCCATCTCAGCTCTTGTAGCATCTGTATCTTTTCTGATGTTTGGCATAGTATTTACAAACTTTTTACCCTTTGAGCCAACATAACCAGCCGAGGCCCCACGCTCTTTTTGGGT
>JAMORK010000024.1 GCA_027063645.1 Sulfurimonas sp. | reverse complement strand
GTGACATTTTTGTGACACAATTTATTATTACACTTTAATTCACCTTTCTATAAACTTCTTCAAACGCTTGAGGAGAGATTGATGATTGAGAAAATTTTAAAAAGAGATGGTTCTTTTGAAGTATTTCATTCTTTTAAAATTGAAGATGCTATAAAAAAAGCTTTTCAAAGTGAAAATGTCACTTATGATGATGCAATACTTTGTAATGTTCTTGAAAAAGCACAATCAAAAAGACTCATAGCCGTTGAAGATATTCAAGACATCATAGAGGCTGAACTCTATAAGGCTAGATACTTTGAGGTTATGCGCTCATTTATTCTCTACCGTCATACACATAAAATGCAAAGAGACTCTCTTCTTGATGAAGACACAACATATATAAATTCAACACAAACA
Organism: Sulfurimonas sp.; assembly: GCA_027063645.1. GTDB lineage: Bacteria > Campylobacterota > Campylobacteria > Campylobacterales > Sulfurimonadaceae > Sulfurimonas. Next base: position 4,878 of record JAMORK010000024.1, on the reverse strand, counting down.
GTGGAAGAGTATATAAATGGAAGTGACTGGAGAATCAAAGCAAACTCAAATACAGGCTACTCCAATGCAGGTCTTGTAAACAATACTGCTGGAAAAGTCATAGCCAATTACTGGCTAGATAAAATCTACTCAAAAGAGGAGGGATATGCCCATAGAAATGGGGATTATCATATTCATGACTTAGACTGCTTAACTGGTTACTGTGCTGGTTGGAGTCTCAGAGTACTTCTTGATGAGGGGTTTAATGGGGTAAGAGGAAGAGTGGAGAGTGATGCACCTAGACACTTTGCAGAAGCACTTGGGCAGATGGCAAATTTTCTTGGTATTTTACAAAGTGAGTGGGCTGGAGCTCAGGCATTTTCATCTTTTGACACATATCTCGCACCCTATGTATTTAAAGACAAATTAACTTTTAAGGAGGTAAAAAAGAGTATTAGAAGTTTTATTTATAACCTAAATGTTCCTGCACGATGGGGACAATCACCCTTTACAAACATAACCATAGATTGGAATGTTCCAGACGATTTAAAAGAGCAAATTCCAACAAGTAAGCAAAAGCACCTATTTAATAATATGATAGATAGTCAACTAAGATTCAAAGCACAAGAGAGAGGATCTCCTTCCCTCTCAAGTATGACCTACAAACATTTCCAACCTGAGATGAATATGATAAATAGAGCTTACTACGAGGTTATGACAGAGGGCGATAAAACTGGTCAACCTTTTACATTTCCTATTCCAACTGTCAATATAACTGACGATTTTGATTGGTATGGCGAGAATACAGACTTGCTGTTTGAGAATACCGCTAAAATTGGTTCTTCATATTTTCAGAACTTTATAGGAAGCCAGTTTAAAAAAGATGAAAATGGAAACTTAATAGAAAACCCAGAGGCTTACAAACCTGGACATGTTCGAAGTATGTGTTGTAGACTACAACTTGATTTAAGAGAGCTTCTTAAACGAGGTGGTGGCCTATTTGGTAGTGCAGAGATGACAGGAAGTATTGGGGTGGTAACACTTAATATGGCACGAATTGGTTTTTTATATAAGGGGAACAAAGAGGCTCTTTTTCTAAGAGTTGAACAACTTATGAACTATGCTTACTCTACCCTAGAGAAAAAAAGAGTTTTCATTCAAGAACTTTACGACAGAGGGCTCTTTCCCTATACAAAAAGGTATCTTCACGGTTTTAACAATCACTTCTCAACTATTGGAGTCAATGGAATCAATGAGATGATTAGAAATTTTAGTGATGATGAGTATGACATTAGTTCCCCTCAAGGTATAGAGATGGCAACAAGTATTTTAAACGCCATGCGAGAAAAAATGGTTACATTTCAGGAAAAAAGTGGCAATCTTTACAACCTCGAAGCTACACCAGCAGAGGGAACTACATACAGATTTGCAAAAGAAGATAAGAAAAGATATGGAGATGATATTCTTCAAGCGGGCATGGATGAAAACATTTACTATACTAACTCTTCACAAATTCCAGTTAATTTAACAGATGACCCTTTTGAAGCACTCACCCTTCAAGATGAACTGCAAACAAAATATACAGGGGGAACGGTTCTGCATCTCTATATGCAAGAAAAAGTAAGCTCCACTGAGGCTTGTCGTAAGCTAGTTAAAAATGTTATATCAAATTTTAGGCTTCCATACATAACTGTAACTCCTCTTTTCTCTGTTTGTCCTAAACATGGGTATATTTCAGGAGAGCATGAATTCTGTCCTAAATGTGATGAGGAGTTACTAGAACAATTTAAAGAGGAGAAGGCATCATGAGTAAAGAAGATATATTAAGTCGCTTTAACGATAAGAGACAAAAATGCATTGTATATACAAGAGTAATGGGTTATCATAGACCTGTTGAAAGTTTTAACATAGGCAAAACAGGTGAACATAGAGAGAGAAAACAGTTTAAAGAGTAGTTATATCATTTACGATATAACTCACTTTACACATCTTGATTATAAAGATCACCTAGCTGCTATTTTTTGGTTTAGTTCATGCAATATGCGATGTGACTACTGCTATAATCCAGAGATAGTTTTTGCAAAAAAATCTTCTTACTCTTTAATGGATGCATTAGATTTTTTAAAAACAAGAGTTGGTCTTTTAGATGGAGTTGTTCTCTCTGGCGGGGAGGTAACTCTTCATAATTTGGTTTTTTTTATACAAGAAATTAAGCATTTGGGTTTCTCTGTCAAACTCGATACAAATGGTACAAACCATCAAACCATTCAAGAGCTTATAAATTTAAAATTACTTGATTTTATAGCCATCGATTATAAAGCCCCAGAGTACAAATTTACCCATATTACACACTCAAAAAAATATAAAGAGTTTTCTCAAACACTTGATCTTCTTATTAAAAGTGAAATGGCATTTGAAGTAAGAACAACACTTCATAGTGATCTACTTAACGAAGAGGATATTAATTTTATAATCAAAGATTTAAAAAAGAGAAACTATACAAACAAATACTACATACAAAATTTTCTCGATACAGGCTCCAATATAGGAGATATTTCAGCACCACATAAGGTTTTTGACAAAGAAAAACTCTCTCAAGAGTTAGAGCTTGTCTGGAGGTAGTCTTTTTATTTGATACCCTGAACCTTTTAGATTAATAACCAACTCTTTAGAGGTTTTTTGGCGCAATCTTCTAATAAAAGTTCTTACTCGCTCATCACTCACCTCTTCACTCTCCCAAAGAAGCATTTTTATCTCTTTATCTTTTACCATCTCATTTTCAGAATAGTTTTGAATCAAATAATCTATAAATCTTTTTTCATTTTTTGAGAGAGCGACATATCTACCATTTTTGTAAAGAGTTTTTTTCATCATGTGAAAACTAAACCCATCTATAAGTGCTATAGATTTACTTTCGAATTTTTCACTCAAAGAGCTAATGTACTCTAAAAGTTCATCAGGGTCAAAAGGTTTTATAAGGTACTTAATAACACCTACATCAATGGCGTTTAAAAACTTATCTGTTTCACTAAAAGCACTTAAAATTATAATGGGGATATCGGCATCTAAAACTCTAATTCTTTTAGACATCTCTAAACCATCCATACGAGGCATCATTATGTCAGTGATTACTATGTCTGGTACAAGAGTTTCAAACATCTCTAAGCCCTCTTCCCCATTAGATGCGATGCTAAAGCTATAGAAACTATCTCCAATGGCGTTCTTTAACAAAGAAGCTAGTTTTACCTCATCTTCTACAAGAAGAATTTTCAACTCTTTAAGCTTTTTTCTACTCATAGTGAGACTCTAGGGGAATTTTTATTGTAAAAGTTGTGGTTGATTTTTTAGATTCTACATTTATAGAGCCATCTAAACCTTTTTCACAAATCATTTTGGACATAAAAAGCCCAAGTCCTGTTCCTTGGCTTTTATGTTTTGTTGTATAATAGGGTTCAAAAATTTTATAAAGATTTTTCACTTTTACACCACCTGCATTATCTTTAAACTCTATACTTGCAAACTCTCCATCGCGTTTTACTTTTATGCTTATCTCTCGAATGAGTATGCTATTACCAACAAAAGCATCTATAGAGTTCTTTAAAAGATTAATAAGAACCTGAGAAAGCTCATTTGCTATGCCAAAAACCTCTATAACCTCTATGTCTACCTTTACCGAAACCATCTCTTTTTTTAAAAGCTGTTCTAAAATACTCAGTGACTCATTAATGCTATGAGCTATTTTAAAATACTCTTTTTCCTTGTTTGGTCGAAAAAAGTTTGTAAAATCATCTATGGTGTTGGACATGTTTTTAATAATGTTTTTACTATCGTCATAAAGTATTTCGAGATCCTCATCTCTCCCTCTTTGAGCTGCTTTTTTCATACTAAAGAGTGTTAAATTTAACTCGGTGAGTGGTTGTCTCCATTGATGTGCAATATTTGCAAGCATCTCTCCAAGAGAAGCTAAACGCGACTGCATAAACATTAGCTTTTGTTTCTCTTCATTTTTAGAGATCTCTTTTTTTACTCTTGCTTCTAAGGTAGCATTGAGCTCTTGAAGTTGTGCTGTTTTTTCTTGAACCCTTTTTTCTAAACTGCTATTTAACTCTTCAAGTTCTAACTCTCTGCGTTGCAACTCCTGCTTATAAAAAACCTCTTTTGTAACATCGTAACGTATCGCTATAAACTCTTCTATCTCTCCATTCTCATCTAAAATGGGGACAACCGTTGTATTGACATAAAAAGTATTGCCTTGTTTGGCTAAATTTTTTACTGTACTTTTATAAATCTTTTTAGCTTTTATGGTGTCCCAAAGAAGTTTAAATTTTGAAGCAGGTACATCTGGATGACGTACTATATTATGGTTAGAACCAAGAAGTTCCTCTTTTGTATAACCCGATATTTTGCAAAACTCATCATTTACAAATGTGATGATCCCCTTAATATCTGTTTTAGAGATAATATTGCTTTTTTCTATCGCTTCTTTATACTGTTTTAACATAGCTCCATTTTATCTAAGATAGACTTATAGTAAAACTAATCCCACAAAACACTTACACCATACTCTTGATTTAACACTATGGTTTTATTGTAATAAACTTTTTTGCCATATTTTTTACTAAGAAGTTCCACCTCTAGCTCACCCTCTGCTAAAAGTTCTCTTACCTCTTTATATGTAAGCCATTTTCCATACTTTGCTAAAGAGTTTTGCCAAATACGAAAGTCGCAAGTTGCATCTTGTGTCAGTTCATACATCTCGCCATCTTCACTCATCCAATGAGCATTAGAGCAAGCATAAAGTTTTACTTTTTTCCCTCGCACCTCTTTATCTCTCACCTCAATAGAGCCATCTTCACAATAAGGACACTTCCCTAAGATCATCATTTTCCTTTCTTTTTT
>JAMORK010000023.1 GCA_027063645.1 Sulfurimonas sp. | reverse complement strand
CGTGGCGTTTGTCTTTCTTGTCATCAGAGTATCCCAGAGGGAAATTTAGCAGTAAGTGCTATGACACATATAGCTGAGATGGTTGAGATAGATATAGACAATAAAGAGCATCAAAATATACTCCACAAAATTTTAAATATTGGTGCTTACTCACAATTGATTGGTGGTGGTATCGCATTAGTGCTCTTTTTACTTATTGTCTATGTACTCTTTTTTAAGAAAAAACCATACAATCCCCGAAATGAAGGATGGAAATAATGAAAAAAATGATAACAATCTTAGCACTTGGGCTCTCTTTATTTGCTAATGAGATCATAGTAAAAGAGAGTTGTGCGAGTGTTGATGACACTGTTGTAAAACTTAAAGAGGTACTTCGTGCTAAAAAGCTTGGTATCTTTGCTGTGATAAACCATAGTGGCAATGCAAAAGCAGTCGATATGAAACTTAATGAAGCAAAGATGATTGTTTTTGGAAATCCACGTCTTGGAACTGCACTTATGCAACAAGATATGACAGTTGGTTTAGACCTTCCTTTGAGAGTTTTAGTCTATAAAGACAATGATGGTAAAGTTAAAATGGCATATAGAGATGGTTCATGGTTAGATAATAAGCACATCATAGATGCACCAAAAAAGATTCAAAAAGTAAACAAGGCTATGGAGATGTTTACAGATAAAGCGGGACAATGCAAAAAAGATTAACAAAAGAAGAAGCATTAGATTTAATTAAAAATGCAGACTTGAAAACCTTAGGAAAGATGGCAAGTGCTCGTAAAAAAGAGCTTCACCCAGATGGTGTAACAACTTTTGTCATCGATAGAAACATCAACTATACTAACATCTGTTGGGTAGATTGTAAATTTTGTGCCTTTTATAGACATGAAAAAGATGCAGATGCTTATGTACTCACATTTGATGAGATAGATGCAAAGATAGATGAGCTTTTAGAGATTGGTGGAACACAGATCCTTTTTCAAGGGGGAGTGCATCCGAAACTCAAAATAGAGTGGTATGAGGATTTGGTGGAACATATTCACACGAAATATCCTACCATTACTATTCATGGATTTAGTTCTATTGAGCTTGATTTTATTGCCAAGGTTTCTCGTATTACTATTCAAGAGGTACTTTCGCGTTTAAAAGCAAAAGGTTTAGCTTCTATACCAGGGGCTGGAGCAGAGATACTCTCTGATAAAGTACGTGACATCATTGCACCTAAAAAGATAGATGCAGATGTATGGGTAGATGTTCACCGTCAAGCACATAAACTTGACATTATGAGTACAGCTACTATGATGTATGGAACAGTTGAGAGTGATGAAGATATAGTGGAGCATTTCGATAGAGTGCGTCGCCTTCAAGATGAAACAGGTGGTTTTCGTGCATTTATTATGTGGAGTTTTCAAGGGCAAAATACAGAGCTTTTACGACTTATTCCAGATATGGAAAAACCATCCTCTAACCGTTATTTGCGTTTACTTGCAGTAGCAAGACTTTACCTAGATAATGTGCCAAATATTCAAAGCTCTTGGGTAACACAAGGTCCTTACATTGGTCAGATGGCACTGCGTTTTGGAGCAAATGATCTTGGAAGTACAATGATGGAAGAGAATGTTGTAAGTTCAGCTGGAGCCGCGTTTAGTATGGCGAAAGAGGAGATGGTACAACTTATCACCGACATAGGTGAAACACCAGCAGTACGTAATACTGCTTATGAGATTTTAGAGAAATTTGCATAGATGAAATTTTTTGTATCATTATTAATATTAGGACAACTACTTATGGCAGCAACGATAGAATATATAAAGATAGATGGTTTAAAAGTACCTGTGATATTTGAGCACGATACAAGATTACCACTTGTGACAATGCAGTTCACTTTTACAAATTCAGGAAGTATTACAGATACTCACAAAGCTGGTCTTGCAAAATTTTCTGCAAAACTGATGAATGAGGGGACGAAAAAATTAGGCTCTTCAGCTTTTGCTGAATCTTTAGAGTCTCGTGCTATTCACATCTCTTCATCTACAGGAACTGAGACTTTTGTGATGGAAGTTGGTTCACTTAAAGAGGAATTTGATACTGCTTTAGAGAAGTATGCAATGCTTCTTCAAGATCCAAACTACACAAAAGAGGCAGTCGCTAAGATAAAAACAATGACTCTTGGTGCACTAAGTCGTAAAGAGAACGATTTTGATTATGTAGCCTCAAATGAACTCAAAGCGATTTTGTTTAAAGGAACTCCTTTAGCACAACCCTCATCTGGAACACTTCAAAGTGTAAACTCCATAGAGCTTGATGATGTAAAAAGTTTTTTAAAATCTCATCTTACACAGTCAAATTTGATTGTTGTTTTAGGGGGAGATGTTGATCTTAAAGATGCGAAGAAAAAGATTAAAAATCTTATACAACTTCTTCCAAAAGGTGATGTAGCTCCTGTTGCACATTATGATGTTGTGAAAAAACCAAGTGAATCTATACTCTACAAACAAACTGAGCAAGCTTATATCTACTTTGGTTCTCCATACAATATGGCTGTAGATGATGAAGATTACTACAAGGCAAGAGTAGCAACTTTCATCTTAGGTACTGGTGGATTTGGAAGCCGTCTAATGGAAGAGATTCGTGTCAAACGCGGTCTTGCTTACTCTGCTTATGCAAGGGTACATGTTAGTAAATCTAGTTCATATCTTAATGGATACCTTCAAACAAAACTAGATTCTTTAGAGGAAGCTCAAAAAACAGTGAAAGATGTCATAGCGAAGTTTGTCAAAAAAGGTGTGAGAGAAGAGGAGTTAGAACAAACGAAAAAGTTCTTACTTGGAAGTGAACCACTTCGTGTTGAAACAATGAGTCAAAGACTTAATCGTACATTTATGGAGTACTATAAAGGGTTTCCTCTTGGACATTCAGCAACAGAGTTAGAGAAGATTCAAAAACTCTCTTTAAAAGATTTGAACAAGTTTATTAAACGCCATACAGAGATAAACGAGCTTTCTTTTGCCATAGTAACAGAGGAAGCAAAAAAATAATTATTGCAATTTGTCATAAAAATAAGAGTAGAGAGAAAAAAAAGTTAAGATACTTGTATATTTTATAAGAAAAAACTTAAGGAAGATGTGTGAGTACTACACTAATTGGTCAGATTGACAGAATCCTTTTTGAAGATGAAGGGTTTTTTATAGCACGTCTTAAAAGTGGCGAAAAGATTAGTGGTACTTATTATGAGAGTGATATAGAGAGTATTAAAGGCTCGGCTATTACCCTTCAAGGCTTTTGGGATGAGCATAAAAAGTATGGAAAAACTTTTAAATTTGAAACCCTTAAGGTCAATCAAAATGAACTTTTTTTCTTTTTAAATAAAATAGTTAAGGGCTTTACGAAAAAACTCTCTGCTGAACTTATAGAGAAGTTTGGACAAGAGGGTTTAGTAGATATACTTGACAATGACATCGAGCGACTTTTAGAGTTTAAGGGGATAAAAGAGAAACGCCTTAAAAAAATTCAAGCTTCATGGAAACAGTTTCGTTCTATGCGTCGTCTTGGTGAGTTTCTCTCCCCTTATGATGTCTCCCCCGCACTTCTTACTACTATAGCCACCGCCATGAAAGATGTAGATCAACCCTGCACAAAAATAAAAGAGAACCCTTATGTGCTGACAAACATCAACTCCATAGGTTTTAAACGAGCAGATGAGTTGGCTCTCAAGATGGGTATAGCCAAAGAGAATGAGGGTCGTATTAGTTCTGCTATGGATTATGTGCTCTTAAATTATTGTGAAGCAAATGGAAACTCTTGTATCTCTAAAGAAATTTTGTTTGGTGGACTTAATGAACTCTTAGGCTTTAGTAATAAAGAACACCTTTATGAGGCTGCACTTATAGAGCGAGTAAGTGAACAAAGCATAGTGGTGATGAAAAACAATCGTGTTTCCCCTGCAAGACTTTATGATGCTGAAAAGTTTTTATATGATGATTTCTTGGCTCGTGCGAAACGCGATAGTGGTGGTTTTGTAAAAGATTTAGAGAAGTTTTTAAAAGAGAGTGACTTAGAGCTTGGTGAGCAACAAAGAAGTGCTGTCGAAGCCATCAACAAGGGAGCATCTTTACTTTTTTTAGTTGGGTATGCTGGAACAGGGAAAAGTACTACAAGTAGAACTATTTTAAACCTTTTAAATACCCGTTATGACACAAAAGAGATAATCACCTGTGCATTGAGTGGAATCGCTTCTCAGCGTATTTCAGAGACTACGGGGTATGAGTCTGCAACTATCCAATCACTTCTTGTTAAACATGAATCTAGCGATAAATTTCCCTATTCTGTAGTGCTTATAGATGAGGCTTCGATGATTAACTCCTCTTTATTTGCAAGATTTATGGCCAAGATTGCAAAAGATGCCATAGTTATTATAGTTGGGGATGATGCACAACTTCCACCTATTGGGGCAGGAAATGTTTTAAGTGATGCCTTAACATTAGAACTTGCTCCCATAGTAAAATTGACAAAAATTTACCGTCAAAGTGAAGAGCAAGCAATTACACTCATAGCTAATGATATCCGTCAAGCGGTAGTGCCAGCTTATAGAAACAGATATGATGACTTTGAGTTTATAGATATCTCTATACAAAACTACTATGCTCTGAAAAATCAGCTCTCCCAAGATGAGCTCAAAGAGTTACGGGACAATAACTCTCAAAACATTGTTGCAGAGATGATGCATAAAGCAGTAGAGTCCATAGAAAAAGCAAGGTATCGTCTCAAAAATAAAGAGATAAAAGAGTATCTCAATTATTTTCAGGTGATAACTCCCATGAAGGGTGGCATACTTGGAAGTACAAACCTAAATAAGGTGCTTCAAGAGTATTTTAACCCTAACCCAAAAAAGTGCATAAAACGCGGTGGCTTAGAGTTTCGCCTTATGGATAAGGTGGTTCATACCAAAAATGAAAATATGACAAGCTGGAGTGGCGATGGCTTTAAGATGGGGGAAGATTCTAACCAGAGACGTATATTTAACGGTATGAGTGGATTGCTTTTTAAGATAGATGAGGATGAGGAACAGGTCTTTGTTTTTTACCCAAATGAAGATGTCGTGGTGCAGTATGAGTATGAAGAGCTCAAAAGCCATTTGATGCTCTCGTATGCACTGACTATTCATAAGGTACAGGGGATGGAGTATGACATAGTGGTGATTCCTATGAGTTTTACCCATTTTATTATGCATAATACAAAGCTTATCTATACAGCTATAACACGTGCAAAACATAAGTGTATTTTAGTGGGGGAGAGTGGGGCTTTTGAGTCTGCTTGTAAAAAGAAGGGGGTAACGCAGCGCGATACCGTCCTTTTGGAGCTTGGTAATCTACGAGGTGTAGATTAATTTTTCTGTGATTTTACCATCTGTAATCTCTACATAACGCATAGGGTACATATCTAAATCTAAAGGTCTTATAAAACCACGAGTAACTATAGTAGTAGTGTTGTTTATCTTTGTAACAGAGTCTATATGTTTATGTCCTGAGAGAGTTAAAAGAAGATTGTCATACTTAAAAAGTCTCTCTTGAGTCTCTTTGGTATTGTTAAGAACATACTTGTGTATATCTTTCTCCTCTGTACCCTTCCAGTAGTTAGTGTATGGGTGATGATTAAGGATCACTGTCGGCTTTTTATTTTGTAGTGTCTTCTGGGCAAATGCGAGTGTTTTCTCAGTGTATCGACCATTGTTTTGGTGCTCTATACAGCTGTCTAAGCCTAAAATATTGTAACCCTTAAGCTCTAAAAGCCAGTTATGCTCATCTGTTTTAAGTTCACACTTGTTGACAAACATCTCTTTAAAAGTACTAAGGTCTATCTCTGTATCATTTTTTGGACTTGATTCTTTGTTTCCACGAACCACAAGTGTGCGGCAATGAAGTTGATCTATAATCTCTTTAAACTTGAGTGCATCAGAATTTCCCTCTGCATTGTTATTGAAGTTATCGCCTCCAAACATTACAAAGTCTAAATCTTTATAACTTTCATTTAAAAAACTGACCATCAACTCTAATGCTTCAACACTATCGGGATTTGCTAAGTCCATATGGGAGTCTGTAATATGTACAAACTTAAGTGTTTCACTTGGTATTGCAGATGTTGCCATAAGGGGCATAGCTCCTACAGCAAGGGCACCTTTTAAGAAACCTCTTCTTGATATATTTGCCATGCTTTTTCCCTTATTTCATCATATTGTTAGCTGTATCTAAAGCTTCATTTATCATTGGAGCAAGAATTGAGATTGGAGAATCATCTTCAAGTGTTTTTTGAAGCTCCTCAGCAGTTGAAATTGTTTTAATATCTGTAATTTTTTTGTTAATGATTGAAACAACAACTATTTTCTCAGTGTCCATCCCTTTTCTATAAGGTGCTGCAACGGCTCTGTCATTTATAACTAAAACAGTATGTTTAAGCTCTTTGAGTCCAGGTAAAACAAACATAGAACGAATCAGTGATGGTGCAGCACTTACATCTGCAATAAATTCAGCATTATGTTTTGCTAAGTAATCATCAGGTTTTGTATCAAAAAAGTCATTACAAATATGAGCTGGAGCTTTAGCAAATGCAAAAACGAGTTTATATGTATTAGGACTTAGTGTATGTGATTTTCCAAATTGGTCATCAAATGTAAGGTTATTAAGAGTTTTTCCAACAACAAGCTTAGGCTCTATATTTTGGTTGTCAGTAGCATTTGAGCCACACCCTATAAGTAAAAATGCAGCTAAAAGTGCAAATAGTATATTTTTCATAAATATCTCCGAAATAAATTTTATGTATCATACACCATTAAAGTTAAGATACAAACTTTAAAGAAATTATTGTAAAATTACACAATTTAATTTAAGGAAATAGTATGGCATGGGCAACAGCAAGACATATACTTGTAGATAACGAAGCAAAGTGTAACGAGTTAAAAACAGAGATAGAAAATGGTGCAGATTTTGGTGAGGTAGCAAAGGCAAACTCTAGCTGTCCATCATCAGCAAATGGTGGAGATTTAGGTCAGTTTGGACCAGGACAAATGGTACCTGAGTTTGATAAGGCTGTATTTAGTGGTGATGTTGGTGTTGTATATGGACCGATTCAAACACAATTTGGTTACCACCTTTTAGAAGTGACTGGCAGAGGTTAGTATGCGAAAGGTAAAAGTCGCTGCAATTCAGATGAGTATGGGTGCAGATAAAACTGCAAACATACGAAAAGCAAAAAATCTCTTAAGAGATGCCGCTGCTTCTGGTGCACAAATCATACTTTTGCCTGAGCTTTTTGAGGGGCTTTACTTTTGTAAAGATATGGACGAGAAGTACTTTTCTTGGGCTTCCTCTCTTGAAAACAACCCACTTATACAAGAGTTCTCTACTTTGGCTAAAGAGTTGAGAGTTGTTGTGTTAGTGAGTTACTTTGAGAAAACGCCACTGAGTTATTTTAACTCTCTTGTGGTGGTGGATGCCGATGGAAGCATACTTGAGAACTATCGTAAAACACACATACCCGATGGACCAGGATATGAAGAGAAGTTTTACTTTACACCAGGTGATACAGGCTTTCAAGTGTGGGAAACAGCTTATGGCAAAATAGGAGCAGGTATCTGCTGGGACCAATGGTTTTGTGAGAGTGCCAGAGCCTTAACCCTCAAAGGTGCTGAGATAATTTTTTACCCCACAGCCATAGGAAGTGAGCCTGAAATTGGGTTAGATTCTAAAGAGCATTGGCAAAGAGTACAGATGGGTCATGCTGCAACAAATACAGTACCCGTAGTGGTAGCAAACCGTTACGGAGTAGAGCAGGGAGAGAGTTGCTCTCTTACATTCTACGGCTCCTCTTTCATCACAGACTACACAGGAAAGATGATAGCCCAAGCCCCAAGAGACAAAGAAAAAATCATCTATGCAAGTTTTGACTTAGATGAAAATGCAAAGCAACGAGAGTACTGGGGACTACTAAAAGATAGACGACCTTCTATGTATGCTGAGTTGCTTGAAGAGTAAAATACTTTTTTTAAGTAATACTTTGTTTGTTATGTAAAATATAAAATAAATAACATATAAAATGATATGTTATTTTCATAAAAAGTATTAATATATACATTCTACATTTAAGAATGTTGTTTCATTTTAAGTAATTGATTTAAAATAGTATCCTCTATATGATTTATTAAAAAATAACATTATAAACAAGTGAATGTTATTTCTATAATTTAAGCTTTTTCACTTATAATGTGTGTTGATAAATAGTTAGCATCCCTCAAAATATTTAAGTTCTAATAATGGGAACTTTCTGTATAATACTTCTATGAGAATAATATCCAAAAAAACGCTTAAAGATTTTTACGAACAATCAAAATATAATGATAGTAAAAATGCTTTAGAATCTTGGCATAAAGAGGTTCTAAAACTTGATTGGAATACTCCAAATGAGATTAAAGAGATGTATAGAAGTGCTAGTATCATTGGAGATACAAAGGTTGTTTTTAATATCGCAGGAAATAAATACCGATTGATAGTTACTATAAACTATTATGCAAAGATAGTCTTTATAAAGTTTATCGGAACACATAAACAGTATGACAAAATAAATATAGAGGAGCTATAAATGAATATTAAACCTATTAAATCTGAAGAAGATTATATAGCTACATTAAAGCAAATAGAAAGTTTAATGGATGCAAAACCAAACACACCTCAAATGGATGAACTAGAGGTACTAACAACTTTAGTAGAAGCTTATGAAGCACAACACTATGTTATAGATGCTCCAGATCCTATTGAAGCTATAAAATTTAGAATGGAACAAGAAGGACTCAAACAAAAAGATTTAGTTTCTATTGTTGGCAGTAAATCAAGAGTATCTGAAATATTAAATAAGAAAAGAAAACTTACTATTGAAATGATAAGAAATTTACATAAACAACTACATATCCCTATTGAGAGTCTTTTTTTAGATTACAAAACAAATTGTGCTTAAATGCTAACAAAACAGAGTAACCAATAAATTACCTAGCGGAAATTTATTGGCTATCTTCAGTCGTTAGCATCACAGTATTACAAAAATATTACTTTAAGAAAAATTGTTCTATAATAAAGAAAAAAGGACAAATAATGCATACAATCACTTTAAAATCTGATGATACATTTTACAATACATTAGAAGAGATGGTAAAAAGCTTACATACAACTAAAAGTGACCTAATCAGAAAAGCAGTTGTTTACTATAAAGATGCCTTAGAAAAAGAGAGACTTAAAGAGCAAATTAAAAATGCTTCTTTCAAAGTAAGAGAAGAGAGTCTTAAAATCTCTCAAGAGTTTGAAACAACTATAAATGATGGTCTATAATGTTTCAAAAAGGTGAAATATATTTAGCTAAACTTAATCCTAAAAAAGGAAATGAAGTTGGTAAAATACGACCTGTTTTAATCTACCAAACAAATATTTTAAATGAGTGTGAACATCCTACAACTATCATTTTACCAATATCAACAGTTTTGATAGATGATACTTACCCTTTAAGATATAGAATTACAAAACGAGATAATTTAGAAAAAACAAGTGATGTTTTATGTGACCAGATAAGAGCTTTGGATAATCAAAGAATCTTAAAAGATTTACTTACCAAGCTTTCTTACAAAGAGATGTTAGAGATAGATAAGCAAGTAAAACTTGTATTAGATATAGAAGTTTAAAATGCTAACAACACTTTGGAGAGAAATATTTGATACAAAGTTTAAAATGCACTACAATTGTAGATACAAAACTACAAAAAGGCGGATATTATGAAACAAGCTATAAATATAAGACTTGAAAAAGATGTAGTTCAAACACTAGATGAATATGCACAAGAATTAGATAAAACAAGAACTAGCTTAGTTGAAAAAGCAATTGAACTCTATTTTGATAAACTTGAAGAAATGATCGCTGACAAAAGAATTGATAATCTTAAATCTGGAAAATCAACAGTTGTTCCCTTAGAAGAAGTGTTTAAAAAAGCAGGGATTGATGTATAAAGTTGCTTTTGATAAAGAAGCTGAAAAAGAATTTTTAAAACTCGATAATCAAGTACAAAAACTTATTGCTTCTAAAATTATAGACCTGAAAAATGGAAACTTCTCAAATGATAAATATCTTCAGGGAAAACATAAAGGTAAGTTTAGAAAAAGAGCAGGTAATTACAGAATTATTTATTTAAAAGAAGATGGCTTTTTAGTTATTACTGTCATTAGAATTGCTCATAGAAAAGAAGCTTATTAGCCTTTATTTAACTGTTATCTAATTCGTTCGCTGGAATACTTATAAAAACTAAAAAGAGTGAAGTATAATCTCTTCAAGCTCCTCTAACGGAGCACTTACAATCTCCTCAAACTGTGTCCTATTAAAAGTTTGTTGGCGTTTTGCTAGTTGGGCTGTGTGGGTGCTTATGAGTGAGAGCATCTCCTCTTTTGTTACTTTACCATCTAGGTAGTCTAAAACTTCTACCACCCCTATGCTTCCCATGGCGTTTGGTTTTCTTGTGTACTTTTGCTCTAGGTAACACACCTCGTCAATGAGTCCCATAGCTAACATTTTTTGTGTTCTTTGCTCAATTCTTTTTCTTAAAATATCTCTTGAGACATCTATGTTGAAAATTGCCAAATCTTCAATGATTGGTTTTGGTGGATTTTGTCGAAACCACTCTGTAGGAGTAAGTTGTGAAGCCTCATAAATAAGTGCTGCTTTTTCTATGCGGTAGCTGTCATTTGGGGTGATTTTTTGCATATACTCTTGGTCTTTAGAGAGTAAGAAATTATAATACTCTTGGAGATTTTTAAGCTTCCCTTTGACTCTTTCTTGCACCTCTTGAGTGATGTTCGGTAAAGGGGAAAGCCCCTCTATAAGAGATTTCAAATAAAAAGAAGTTCCTCCAACAATTACAAGATTTTTCTTCTCTTTTTGACACTCTTGGAGTACTTTTTTATAGAGTGCTATAAAAATATCGACATTAAAGTATTCATTAGGATATATCTCATCAATTCCAAAATGTTTTATGAGTGAAAGCTCCTCTTTTGAGGGTTTCGCCGAGACTATATCTATCTCTTTATAGATACTTAGTGAGTCTATGCTAAGTATGTAGGCATCAATTTTTTGAGCTATTTTTATGGCTAAATCACTCTTTCCTGATGCAGTTGGTCCAATAATTGCGAGTTGTTTCATGGTGAAATTATATCATTTTAAAACAAGTTTAGGTAAAATAAGCATAATTATATCAAGAGGGTGAAAAACTTGGAAAGAATAGTAAAAAAAGCAAAAGATTTTAATGAACTGGTGATGTTTGAACACTCCATCTTTTCACTCCCTTTTATCTTCATCGCGATGGTCGTTGCAGCCGATGGATGGTTTGGTTTTTGGCTTTTGTTTATGGGTGTTTTAGCAGCACTCTCAGCTCGTAACTTTGCCATGGGTGTAAACCGTTATGCTGACCGCGATGTAGATGCAGCTAACCCTCGAACAGCTTCACGACCAAATGTAGATGGCCGCCTAGATAGTTTTAGCATACTCATTTTTATCTGGGTAAATGCAGCTATATTTGTAGGGGTAGCTTATATGATAAACCCCTTAGCACTTAAACTCTCTGTGCCTATTTTACTCGTGCTTGGTTCTTACTCTTACTTTAAACGTTTTTCCCCTTTAGCACATGTTGTTCTTGGTATCTCTTTAGGTTTAGCTCCTATTGCTGGAGTTGTGGCTGTGAGTGCTACCATTCCACTTTGGTCGGTGCTTTTAAGTTTGGGTGTTATCTTTTGGGTGGCTGGGTTTGACCTTCTTTACTCTTTACAAGACATAGATTTCGATAAAGAAAAAGGGCTTCATTCTATCCCCTCCATTTATGGGGCAGAGGCGACACTTTTCATCTCAGCACTTTTTCATATGCTTACTGTTATTTTTTGGACACTTTTTGTATGGTCTGCAGGGCTTGGTATTTTAGCATTTGTAGCAGCACTAGGTAGTGGGCTTGTTTTAGCTTATGAGCAAAAATTAGTTCGTAAAGATTTTACACAGATAGATAGAGCATTTTTTACGGTCAATGGCTACCTTGGCATTGTATTTTTTGCTCTTATTATTTTAGATAAGGTTGTTTCATGAGTTCACCGCGTTTAGTTCCTGCTCCCATAAGTTTGCTCTTTAGTGAAGCATCTCAAAATCCTGAGGAGTATGAAAGAGAGTATCAGTCACTTAGTGAAAGTGATGATGATCCCATTAACCAATGGCTTAAACTTGCTAAAGCTAGAGGGGAGACATCTGAGACAGATCCTGTACTTTTACAGCTTGTTGTAGAGCTCCATAGAAAGATAGATGCTCTTGAGATGTTTTTAAAAGACGAAACACCAAAAAGAGTACCACTCGTGAGTGAAGCTAAAATAGAATCGATCGGTTTTGAGTACTTTAAAATCGAAGAGCCTCTTTTTGAAGAGGGAAAAAAGTACTATGGTCGCATAGAGATGCCAGTACATCCAAAACGTGATATTGGTGTGTTTTTTGAAGCTGAATCTCCAACATTAGCAAGGTTAATTCGTATGCATGAGAGAGATGAAAAAGAGTGGGGTGCTTACCTTACAGCACGTGAACGTGTACTTATACGTGAAGCAAGAGAGAAGAGATCGTGAAGTTTGACATTGCTCAGTATGGCATAGAATACATAGTAGTTTTAATGGCGGGGATTATTCTCTACCTCTTATACTATGTTTTTAACAAAGACTCGCAGTACTCTAAAAATATTCGCTCGGTTGCTTCGGTAGTAGAAGAGCTTAACCGCGAACTTTTTTATCTAAAGAAGAAGCTTGATCAAACACAAAACAGCATTCAAGAGAACTCTCAGCGTATGAATGACGAGGAGATATACCAAGAGATAGAACGCAGTGTGTACGATATGGTAACACCCCTTACTCAGGGTTTAAAACAACTTCAAGAGAACATAAACGCCATCGATGTTGAACTCAACACCCGCATCTCTGAGATAGAGAGTGGAGTGAAGCAGATTAGCATACCCTCTTCAGTACACGGAAATGATGATGAGAAGATTATCTCTTTGTTTAAGCAGGGTGTTTCACTTGATACTATCTCAAAAGAGCTGCACCTTTCTCAACCTGAGGTTGAATTCGTTTTAAAAATCAACCGTTTAAAGTAGGTATGAGTTGAGTGCAGATAGAAAACTTTTTACACTGGTGGTAACACTTATAACCGTCAGTATAGTACTCTCTTACTCACTCTCAGTTTATACAACACTTCTTTTTGGAGTGAATGAATTTCACTTTGTACTTCGTCAAACGATTTTTGGATTTTTAAGTATTTTTATTATGTTTGGGCTTTCTCAAATGAACCCAGACAAACATCTTAAACCCATTGGATTCTTACTCTTTTTTGGTTCTTTATTTTTAATGATAGGGATGCCGTTTTTTCCAGAGAGTATGGTTAGTGAAGTGGGTGGAGCAAAACGGTGGATTAAACTAGCCGGTTTCTCCCTTGCTCCCGTAGAGTTTTTTAAAGTGGGTTTTGTTTACTTTTTAGCATGGAGCTTTTCTCGTAAACTAGGGCATCATAATGGTATGGGGCTTCTCAATGAGTTTAAGCGTTTTATGCCCTATGGTGTTTTTTTTATTATGGCGATGTTTATCATCGCGTTTTTACAAAAAGATTTAGGGCAGGTTGTGGTGCTTGGACTTACTCTGATGTTTATGCTCATCTTTGCAGGGAGTAGTTTTAAGTTTTTTATCTCTATTATGGCAGGGATTATTGTCTCTGTGGTTATTTTTATCTTAACTGCAGAGCATAGAATCCTTCGTATAAAGTCGTGGTGGGCACTGGCACAAAACTCTGTTTTAGAGATTTTTCCAGCGAGTATTGCCGATAAACTTCGTATACCCGTTGAGGTGGAGCCTTACCAGATAGGGCACTCTCTAAACGCCATCCATAATGGTGGACTCTTTGGTGTTGGACTTGCTAATGGTACCTTTAAACTTGGTTTTCTCTCAGAGGTACATACCGATTTTATCCTTGCTGGTTTGGCAGAGGAGTTTGGTTTTATTGGCGTTTTATTTGTGGTATTTATATTTATGTGGATGTTACAGCGTATCTTTAAAGTAGCCAACAGAAGTAAAGATATGACTATCTATCTTTTTAGTATAGGGATAGGTTTGATACTCTCTTTCTCTTTTATGGTAAATGCTTATGGTATTAGTGGAATTACCCCTATTAAAGGGATTAGTGTGCCATTTCTCTCTTATGGAGGCTCGGCAATGCTTGGAGCGGCGTTTGGTATAGGGATGGTACTTATGGCAAGTAAAAAAGCGAAAATGGATTAGTATGAAGTTATGTATAACAGGTGGTGGAACTGGCGGACATCTTATGATAGCTGAAGCTCTTGTAGAAGCGGCTGTAGCAGATGGGCATGAGTGTATTTTTATAGGTTCAACTCATGGACAAGACAGAAAGTATTTTGCAGATAAAAGTGCTTTTTCTCATGTTTATTTTTTAGAAACAACTGGTGTTGTCAATCAAAAAGGCTTAGGAAAACTGAAGGCTCTTTTTAAAATATTTCAGGCTTTTTTAGAGGCAAGAAAAATCTTAAAAAAGCACAATATTCAAGCTACATATAGTGTAGGTGGCTTTTCAGCTGCCCCTGCATCTTTTGCAACACTTAGTAAGTTTTTGCCTCTATTTATTCATGAACAAAATGCGGTAGAGGGGAGACTTAACAAACTTCTTAAACCCTTTGCAAAAAGTTTTGTCTCCGCTTACGATGAGCATTCACCTATTCAAGGTTACCCAATTAAAGAGGTGTTTTACAAAACAGCTCGAAAAAGAAAAACACTTGAGAGTATTATATTTTTAGGTGGAAGTCATGGGGCTCGTGCTATTAATGATTTGGCTTTGAGTGTGGCTTGGAAACTAAAAAAACAAGGCATTAAAATTATTCATCAAGCGGGTGAAGCAGATTATGAGCGAGTCAAAGAGGCATATGAAAAACTTGGAGTTGAAGTGGAGTTGTATGCTTTTACAAAAGAGCTTCCATCGCTTATACAAAGAGCAGACTTAGCAGTGAGTCGTGCAGGTGCAAGTACACTTTGGGAGCTAACAGCCAATGGTTGCCCCGCGTTTTATATCCCTTACCCTTATGCAGCTGGAGACCATCAGTACTACAATGCAGACTTTATCGTGAAAAATAACCTTGGTTGGAGAGAACGCGAGAGCCAAGAGCTAAAGTCTAAATTTTTACATATTTTAAAAGAGCCAGATATACAAACAAAAAGTGAAAAACTTCTTGCATATAGTTCTAAAGATGTAGCTGCTCAAATGATAAAAGATGTAGAGGAAAAACTTAAATGATAAAAGAGCTAGCCCAAGATTTAGTAGATCTTATTTTTGACTGGGGGTACATTGGTATCTTTTTGCTTATGGCGATTGAATCTAGTTTTATCCCTTTTCCTTCAGAGATTGTGATGGTACCTGCTGGGTATTTAGCAAGTCAAGGGCAGATGAATTTAGCAATGATTTTAGGGACGGGTATAGCTGGAAGTATGGTGGGTGCATTTATAAACTACTACCTTGCTTTTTTTGTAGGACGACGTTTTTTAGAACTTTATGGAAAATACTTTTTTATCTCAAATGCAGCCCTTAATAAGATGGATACTTACTTCTCAAAGCATGGACATATCTCTACTTTTATAGGGAGACTTATTCCTGGAATTCGTCAACTTATCTCTATCCCTGCAGGACTTGCCAAGATGAGCATA
Source organism: Sulfurimonas sp. (assembly GCA_027063645.1). Taxonomy (GTDB): domain Bacteria; phylum Campylobacterota; class Campylobacteria; order Campylobacterales; family Sulfurimonadaceae; genus Sulfurimonas. Next base: position 7,266 of record JAMORK010000023.1, on the reverse strand, counting down.
GTGCAGTTTTCAGTTTTTACAGCTTTAGGTGCTGGTATCTGGTCTTTGGTTTTAACACTTTTGGGCTACTTTATAGGGGAGAATCAAGCTCTTATTGAGATTTACTTAAAACAAATAACTATAATCGTTCTTATATCTTTAGCAATTTTAGCTTTTGTATACTTCGCTTATCAAAAGAAAAAAAAGGCTTAATATGAATTATATGTTTGAAGCAGGTTTTTTGGGAACTAAGGCACCATTTTTTATGGATATGGTTACGCTTATAGTTGCTATTTTACCAATGCTTGTTTATTTTGCTATTTTACTTGCAAGAAAAAGACTCTATAAGGCACATGCATTTGCCCAAAACTTTATCTTTGTCTTTTCAGTGATTGTTGTTTCTTACTTTGAATATGGAGTGCGTTTAGGTGGTGGCTTTGATGCTTTTATGGGTGGGAGTAATGTCTCTTATACTTATGCACTCTTTGTGCTTATTTTTCATATTATAATTGCGACACTTACTTTGGTATATTGGGCAACAACTATTATCAAAGCAAATTACCACTTTAGTAAAGGTCTTATTCCTGGAAGAAAATCGAGTGCACATAGATTACTTGCATTTAAAAGTTACTTGGGGATTATTTTTACCTCATTTACAGGTATATGGGTTTATATACTTTTATTTATATATTAAGGAGAAAATTTTATGATAAAAATTGATGAAAAAGCACCTGAGTTTTGTCTTCCAAACCAAGACGATGTAGAGATCTGTTCTCGTGATTTAAAAGGCAAATGGGTAGTTCTTTATTTTTACCCTCGTGACAACACTCCAGGGTGTACAACAGAAGCATGTGAATTTACAGAGGCTGCTCCAGACTTTTCTGAGCTTGATGCTATCATCTTAGGTGTAAGTGCAGATAGTACAAAAAAACACCGTAATTTCATTGAGAAGAAAGATTTAGGTATAACACTTCTAAGTGATGAATCTACTGAGATGATGCAAGAGTATGGCGTTTGGCAACTCAAGAAAAACTATGGAAAAGAGTATATGGGGATTGTTCGTACAACACTTATAATTGACCCTGAGGGTATCGTTCGTGCATTATGGGAAAAGGTACGTGTAAAAGATCATGTGGCAAATGTAAAAGCGAAGTTAGAAGAGTTACAAGCTAAAAGTCTGTAACTAATGTGTAGATTCCCAAGCTAGAAGCTTGGGAAGTAGAAGTTTAGTATTTGTAACGTAGGTAAAAGCGAATATCTTGAGCTTTATCTACAACTTGTGATCCCATTCCTGCAGCTACTGCATCATCCATACTCATAGAAGCACCTGTTGTGTCTCCGAAGAAACCATTACTCCCAGTATAATCATAATCTATATATGTATAACGAAGTTGTAATGATAAAATATCATCTATAAGGTACTCAGTAAAGTATACCTCATAAGCATTACCACGAGCTGCAAGTTTAGAACCTATGTTTGTATCTTCAGCATATGTCATACTTCTCCAGTATTGTGAACCGTAGTTGTATTCAACTCCCCATCTTCCATCTTCAGTCATAAATGAAGGCATTTGCATTCCAACCCATGCAGAGTAACCAGTTTTTGATTCTCCTGTTTGTGTTGCAACTCCATTGGCATCAACAGCACCATAAAGCATTCTTTCGTTTGAATTTGGATCAGTGATACTCATCGCACCACTTACAAAGAAGATAGTATCATCAAGGTAGTCATTGATCTCATCACCAATTCCATTAGCAACAAAGTTAGCAGTAAATGAATGCATACCACCAACTGTTTTAAATCCGGCTAATTGGTTCGCTGGATTATTTGAATCTATAAGGTTACTAGCATAGTAGTATTGAGAACCAATTGAGTATTGACCATCATCATAAGGAACAAAGATAAGTCCTAGGAGGTCTATGTTTGTATTTGCACCATGAAGGTTATTTACATCTGTATATGGAGTAGATGTAAATTTAGGTGCTGCATTACTCATACCTCGACCGGCACAAAGTTTTACATACATACCATTTACTCCAACAACATCTTCGAGTGAAAACTTAGAGCTTAGTCCATCAAATTCAACATTGATAGTGTGGCCCATAGGTGACGCTGCATGATCATCATCTCTTAAGTTTACTAAGTGACCATTTGTAGAGGGACGACGACCTACACTGAATGTCCATGGTATATCAGTATCAAAGAAAGTATCATTTTTGTAAAGAAAATATACTGAACGTACACGAAGAGTATCATCAAAAGCATTTTCGTTCGCTGTCCAATCAAATGTTTCATAAGAACTATTTGTAGGATTGTTTGCACCTGAACGTGCACCAAAAGCTTTGTTATATGCAAGTTGCCCATGAAAGCTTAGGTTTTCAGTTGCTGCCCAGTCCATGTTGAGCCAAAATCTGTTTGTCATAAAGGCATTATTTTTTGCAGTTGAACCATCAGCCATCTTGTAGTGCATATTTTCTATAGCAAATCTATAATCAACACCAAATTTTAGGTGATTTCCATTTGTTCCCTTATTGAGGTCTGTAAGGTTTTCTTGAATCTCAGCAAGTTGCTCCTCTATGCTATCCTCTTCTTCTTCATCTTCATCATCTTCAGAATCTGCCTCATCTGCTGAGATCTCTTCTTCTGTGTCATCAGCTTCAACTTCTTCCTCATCATCTTCAACAGCTACAGTTTCACTGCTGTGGGACTTAAGTGTTTGTATCTCTGCTTGCATCTGCTTCATTTGAAGCTCCATAGCTTGTATACGTTCATACATTGACTCTGCATTTAAGTTTGTGCTTAGTAGTGCAGCAGCAGCCAGTGATAGTAGTAGAGGCTTATTCATTTTTTCCCTTTTTTATCCAGAATGAGATACAAATTTTGTAATCATTTTGTGTTATTAATGTGATACTATACATCATTAAGTATAAATCTATTTTTAAACTATCAGTTTACTACTATAATATTTAATTATATGTAGTCAAATTGGAAAAATTACTAAATTATAAAAAAGCTTCCCTTAAATAATATTTGAGTATAATTCGCGGATTTTTCTTCAGTTTACTCAAGAGAATATTCACAGATTATGTCAAAAACTAGTGCAAGCCATTTTTTAGTGGTACTTGTCCGACATCTTCGAAGCCAACTAGTAAAACTCTTAGCTGAAATAAGCTACTTAAGGATTACCCTATGGTAACTATGAAAGACCTATTAGAATGTGGTGTACACTTCGGACACCAAACTCGTCGTTGGAACCCGAAAATGAAAAAATATATCTTCGGTGTTCGTAAAAATATCTATATTATCGATTTACAAAAAACTCTTCGTTACTTCCGTAACACTTACCAAATTGTTGTAGATGCAGCAGCTGAAGGTAAAACAGTTCTTTTTGTTGGTACTAAAAAACAAGCTCGTAACTCTGTTCGTGATGCAGCAATCGCTTGTAATATGCCATATGTAGATAATAGATGGTTAGGTGGTATGCTTACTAACTTTCCAACTATTCAAAAATCTATCCGTAAACTTGATGTAATTTCAGAGATGCAAGAAAATGGTCAAATTGATCTTTTAACGAAAAAAGAAGCTTTAATGCTTTCTCGCAAAAAAGAAAAACTTGAGATGTATTTCGGTGGTATTCGTGAAATGAAAAAACTTCCAGATATGCTTTTTGTTGTTGATGCAGTAAAAGAGCACATCGCTGTTTTAGAAGCACGTTGTCTTAACATTCCAGTTATAGCTCCACTAGATACAAACTGTGATCCAGACCTTATCACTTACCCAATTCCTGGTAATGATGATGCTATCCGTTCTATCCAACTTTTCTGTCGTGAAATGACTGCGGCAATTAATGAAGGTAAAGCACTTCGTGATGCACCAGCTGAAGAAGAGCAAACTGAAGAAGTAGCTGAAACAACTGAAGCTCCTGCTGAAGAAGCAGCGAAAACTACAGAGGAAGCATAATCATGGCAGCAATTACAGCAGCAATGGTAAAAGAGCTTCGTGCAGCTACTGATGCACCTATGATGGATTGTAAAAAAGTTCTTGTTGAAGCTGATGGAGACATGGCTAAAGCAACTGAACTTTTAAAAGAACGTGGTATCGCTAAAGCGGCTAAAAAAGCTGATAGAGTTGCAGCTGAAGGTCTTTGTGGTCTTAAAATCGCTGATGACTTTTCTAAAGCTACAGTTGTTGAGATTAACTCTGAAACTGACTTTGTTGCTCAAAATGAGGGTTTCCAAAATCTTGTAAAAGATACTGCAGAAGCTATCTATAATGATCAACCAGCAGATGTAGATGCTTTAATGGCATCTGAGTTTGGTGCGAAGTTTACTGAAGAAGTGATCAAAATTGGTGAAAAGATTGAAGTAAGACGTTTCAACACTTTAAGTGCTGATGCTACTACTTCTTTAAATGCATATATTCACTCAAATAATCGTATTGCTGTAATCGTTACTGCAAAATGTGATAGTGAAAAAACTGCTGAAGCTTTAAGACCTTTTATGAAACAAGTTGCAATGCATACATCTGCTATGAAACCAACTACACTTTCATATAAAGATTTAGATGCAGATTATGTTGCTTCTGAAACTGTTGGACGCATTGAAGTTATCAAAAAAGAGAATGAAGAGCTTGCACGTTTAGGAAAAACACTTAAAAATGTACCAACTTATATCTCTATGAGTCAACTTACTGATGAAGTTTTAGCACAAGCTGAAGCTGATATCAAAGCTACTCTAAAAGAGCAAGGTAAACCAGAAAAAATCTGGGACAAAATTGTTCCTGGATCTTTAGCTCGTTTTATCGCTGATAATACAACTTTAGATAAAGAACAATGTTTACTAGATCAAAACTTTGTAATTGATGACAAACTAACTGTTGCTCAAGCACTTGAAAAAGCAGCTAAAGCAGCTGGTGGTACAGCTGAAATTACTGAATTTGTTCGCCTTGAAGTTGGTGAAGGAATTGAGAAAAAAGAAGATGATTTTGCTGCAGAAGTTGCTGCACAAATGGGTTAATCTTTTAGATTGACTTTTTCTTTTTCTAAAAGGCTAGGGCTTAGGCTCTAGCCTTTTTTTTTGCCAAATTTTTACCCTTCCTTCTTAAAAAGATATTTGATAATTAAGATTTTAGCTATATTGCACTATAATAATTTTTATGAATCTAATATCTGCTAAAAACTTATCGCACTCTTTTGATTATGATCTTTTTTCCAATGTTTCCCTTGATGTAGAAGAGGGGGAATCTGTTGCTATTGTAGGGATGAGTGGAAGTGGTAAATCTACACTTTTGCATCTCTTATCTACACTATTAACTCCAGATAGTGGTGAGATAGAGTTGTTTGGTGAGATGATCTCTCAAATGGATAAAAAACGCCTTGCAAGTATAAAACGTCATGAGCTTGGACTTGTTTTTCAATCTCATTATCTCTTTAAAGGATTTTCTGCTTATGAGAACCTAGAAGTATCAGAGATACTTTCGCAGCAAGAGATAAATAAGACACTTTTAGAAAGATTAGATATAGAACAGGTGATAGAGCAAAAAGTAACAGAACTCTCTGGTGGTCAACAACAACGTGTCTCAATCGCAAGAGTACTTACTAAGCAACCGCGTTTAATCTTTGCAGATGAGCCTACGGGAAACCTTGATACAAAAACAGCACATGAAGTGATGGAGCTTTTCTTTGAATATCTTCAAGAGAAAAAAGCAGGGATGGTACTTGTCACACATGATGAAGTTTTAGCAAATTTGTGTAACAGGGTTTATCGACTTGAAAATAAAGAGCTTCAAAGAGTAAAATGATGCAGTGGGCTGTAGTATTTAATGAAACAAATATAGTTGGTTTTATCCTTCTTTTTTTTCGTTTTGCAGCTTTATTCTTAGCAACTCCTATCTTTTCACACAAAAATATACCTATGAATATTAAAGCAACAATGGCGTTTTTCTTCACCATTGTTTTTTACTCCTCTATGCCACCTCTTACCATAAGTATAGATATCCCTACAATTATTTTAGCAATACTGAGTGAGCTTTTTTTTGGGATGAGTATAGGTATTGTCTTGCTTTTGGCATATAATGTTATTACCTTTGCAGGGGGACAGATAAGTTTTATGATGGGTTTTTCTATGGCAAGTGCTATTGATCCACAATCTGGTATCTCTATGCCAATTATTTCACAATTTCTTTCACTTTTAGCATTGATGGTCCTTTTGGCATTAGATTTACATCATTGGATGTTACTTTTCATAGATGCATCTTTAAAAACCATACCTCTTGGTGGATTTTTAATGACAAAAGATTTTTTTCACTATATCATACATGCTACATCAAACATGTTTTTAGTAGGTTTTATGATAGCTTTTCCTATTACTGCACTCTCTTGGCTAGCAGATGTGATTTTTGGTATGCTTATGAAAACGATGCCTCAATTCAATCTTCTTGTAATTGGTTTTCCTATTAAAATTATGGTGGCATTTGCTGTTTTAATTGCTACCATAACAGCCACAATGTTGATCTTAAAAGGTCAAATGCTCGAAGCTTTTAACACCTTAGAGATGTTTTTTTAGTTTTTTTTGATACAATAATGTCAATAGACTCTTCAAAGGAATAGTAAGTGAAAATATTACTCTTAAATGATAACCCTGTCGTCAATAAACTCGTTACTCTTAGTGCCCAGAAAACTTCAGATGAATTGGATGTAGCAACCTCTGTTGAAGAGATAGAAGGAAGTGCATATAACCTTTTAGTGGTTGATGACACACTTTATCATGATGGTTTACTAGATGAGCTTAAAGAGAAAATCACATATACTAAATCACTATATATCTGCTCTAGAGATGCAGACCCAGTTGATGCATTCACTTCGACTTTGAAAAAACCTTTTCTTCCAACTGACCTTGTAGAACTTTTTGCAACACTTGCTAAAGGCAGTGAAGAGATAGTTGCAGATGAAGTTGCATCTGAAGAGTTAGATAAACTTGATGAGATTGAAGATTTAGAAGATTTAGGTGAAATTGAAGAGTTAGAAGAACTTCCAAGTGAAACAAGTGAAGAGGATGAAACTTTAGACCTTGATGATATTGATCTTGACTCTTTAGATGATGAAGATGAAGAATTAGAAGATCTAGACGAGCTCATTTTAGATGATGAAGAAGAGAATGAGAGTGTACTTGATGATGAAGAGGCCCAAAAAGTAAAAGATCTACTTGATGAAACAAGTGAAGAGCTAGAAGATTTAGATGATGATCTTACTTTGGATGATGATGATTTAGCACTTGATGATGATTTAG
>JAMORK010000022.1 GCA_027063645.1 Sulfurimonas sp. | reverse complement strand
AACTTCACCTCTTTATCAGCTCTTGCATCTACATTTGCAACTGCCCAAAGTTCATTACCATCTTTATCGTAAAGTACAATAGCCTCACGCATACTAGTAGCACAAAGAGCTAAAATCTTATCTGCCTCAATATCTGCGATTTGTATTGCTTCTTGAATACACTCACATACAAGTGTCCAGTTGGCATCAAAATCAAAACTCATAGAGTTAGGTACACCTTTTTCTTCAAGATGTGTCCATTCCCTTTGTCCTACAGATACTTGATTGCCTAAGGTATCAAAAATGACAGCACGAACACTTCCTGTTCCTGCATCTATGGCTAAAAGGTACTGCATCTTATTTTTTAAGCTTTGCCTGCTCTAGCTCCCAGTATTCCATCGCAAAACTATCCGCTTCACTAATACTTTGGTATCCACCAAGTTTATCTGCACGAAGCACTGCAAGCATAGTGTGTTCAACTATATCATAGATGATTTTTGCCTCTTCACGTGTACGACCAAAACTCACCACAGCAAGATTTTTAATAATCATATAGTTTGGTGCAGGATTGAGCATCACCTCATCTTTAGCATACTTGTCAAAATATTCTTTATAAGCTGCTACATATCTATCAAGTCCACCAATAAGGTCTGTATCTTCCATGATTAATGGAACTCTTTTAGTTCTGATGATATGCTCTGGAGTTAAAACGCCACGACTTGCAAACTCTCTTAAATTCTCTTGAGAAGCATAAAATGCAGCAAGTGGCGTTTGATTGATTCCGATGTGTACTTCATGCCCTTTATACTCACTCATAGTGTTCACTACTCTTGCTATATCACAATCACTATGTACATATTTATGTTGAATATCTACAATAGCATTAACATCAAGAAAATCTTCTGCTTTTGTTACAGCATCGATCATTTTTGTGTAAGATGTTTTTGCATCATTATCAAAAGTAAAGATTCCATGATTGTGTAAGATGATTCCATCTATAGAATCCCAATCTAGTGTTTTTGTCATCTCATATATCTTATGTGCAAGCTCAAAACCTGGCATAATATAATCAACAATCAAAAAGTTTGGAAAGAGCTTCACTATATGCTCATCTCCATCGACAGAGTTAGAGATAGTCACAATCGCATCTGCATGAGTATGATCCACAAATTTATAAGGGATTAAAGCATGTAAAATAGCTTCAACAGAAGGGTTTGGAGCATACTTATCTATAGAAGCAAGTCGTTGTTGACGAACCATCTCTACATCACTAAGAGTATCAAGTTTTGCCATCTCTAAAAGCACATCGCGTTTTACAGGTGTAAAACCTTTTGCTTCAATGCTTACTAAATCCCAACCACTCCCTTTAACATAAAGAATCTCTTCTCCATCAACATCGGTTTTAACAGAAGTGTTTCCTCCACCATGAAGTACCAGTTCATCATTTTGACCCAAAAGGTTTGATGTATACACTCTTAAGTCTAAATCACTCTCACACTTCGCTGCTTTTTTATCGTTATATAAGTTATCCATCTTTTATCCTAGTACTTCAAGTTCATCGGTATATTTATCTTCACAATATGGTTCATACGATCCTTTGTAAATCGCATAGTGTGCAGAAGCCTTATGCCCATCAAGGGCAGCTTCATTTTCCCAAGTCTCCACTGCCATAAATCTTCGTTTATCATTTTCATATTGGAAGATTTCATAAAACAGACACCCCTGCTCTGCTTTAGATGGAATTACCATTGCACTTAGTAACTCTTTCATTTTTTCTTCACATCCCTCTTTTGCTATAAATGTTACACTTTTTGTTATTGTCATATCGATATATCCGTTGTTGAAAAAAATTTTAAAAGTTATTATATCAAATTTTGTATATAATAAGTAAAATAGATACTAAGGTATAGTTTGAACTTAATAGCACTTATAGAAGATATTATTGAAAAGAGGGGCTCAGACTTCGAACTAAGCAAGCTTTTTAAAAAATATATAAAAGAATATAAAGACTCTCTTGATGAACTTTTTGAAAGTTCTCAAGGGAAAGATTTTCTTGTAAAACATACAAAAAAGCTCGATTCTATCATCTCATTGATGTACAAAACTGTACTACGTCGCATGTTTGGCAACTACCTTCCTATGCGTAACTCCATCCCCATTGCCATAGTTGCTTTAGGCAGTTATGGCCGTGAACAACTTTGTGTTCATAGCGATATTGATCTTCTTATAGTTTATGAAGATGTTGAGGGGTACCAAATGCAAGCGATTATAGAAAAGCTTTTTTATCTTGCACTTGATTCTGGACTGAAACTTGGCCATCGCGTTCATACCGTAGATGATCTTTTTAACGCTTCATTAGAAGATGTTACCATTAAAACCTCCCTTATGGAAGCAAGATTCATTACAGGAAGCAACTTTACTTGGCACAATACACAAGGGGTACTCAATCGTATACGCCTACATAAACAAAAAGAGTTCATTCTTGCAAAAATTGAAGAGGCTCAAGCTCGTCGTAAAAAGTACCCTATCTCTATGCAACCAAACATAAAAGAGAGTGTTGGAGGTCTTCGTGATTCCCAACTTCTCTTTTGGATAGCACATACCATCTATGATGTACGGTCACTCAAAGAGCTCTCAGGTGCACTTTTTTCTGATGAGGAATACAAAGAATATAGAATAGCCTTGGAGCTTCTATTTCGTGTGCGAAGTGCCCTACATCTTATAACAAATAAACAAGAAGATAAACTTCTCCTAGAACATATACCCCAAGTTTCTCAAATGCTTGGTTTTAAAGACCAAAGGAAGATGGTAAGTAAAGTACTTGCAGCTGGTTGGCGTATAAGTAACTTTACACAAATTTTTGTAAAAAAAATGGTTCGTCCATATATTGTAGATAAAAACTATGTCACCCTTTTTAGACATAATCGCATAACAAAAGGGATTTACGAGCTTGATGGCAGACTCTATGCATCCTATAATCTCAAAGTTCTTCCAATCAATCAACTCCTAGAGATTTTAGTTTCACTCCCAGATAAGTACTACCAATACGATGCAGGATTTCTCAATCAATTTACCTATACAAAGATCACCCATCCACTGAAGAAAAAAACATACCAGCTTATTAAAGAGCTTTTTAAAAGAGAACACCTCTACCCCTTTTTAAAACTTTTTTATGATGCGGGAATCCTTCATCATCTTTTTGGAAACTTTAGAAAAGTGATACATCTGCCTCAATTTGATGGCTACCATCATTACCCTGTAGATATCCACTCCATAAAATGTATAGAATCTCTTGAAAATATCAAAGAAGTCACACTCAAAGAGATTTACAATGAATTTAGTACTGATGAAAAATTTTTACTCAAAATTGTCACACTTGTTCACGACACAGGAAAAGGTCGTAAACAAGATCATAGTGAAGTGGGAGCAAGATTAGTTGCCCAATTTGCAAAACATTTGCAACTGAGTGAAGAGCTTACAAACAGAGCTGTCGTTCTTGTTCGATACCATGTTCTTATGAGCAGTGTGGCGTTTAAAGAGAATATTCACAATGAAAAAACTCTTTATAAGTTTATGTCAAAAGTTGAAGATACCAAAAATCTTAAACTTTTATATATTCTCACCTATGCTGATATCAATGGTGTTGGGGGAGATACATACAACTCTTTTAACTCAAAACTCCTTTATGACCTTTACAGAAGTGCCTTAGAGATTGCCGAAAACACAGAACGTATCACCGATGCAAAAAAACGCCTTATTATAGAAAAACGTGTACAAAAATACCCAGATTTTTTAATGCTGACACGTTTAATGCAAAAAAAAATACTCACTATTGAGTCTAATCTCTTTTTCTTTAAACACTCTGTAGATGAGATTTTAGATATTGCAACTATTGCAAGAGGTATTGATAGATATGATTTTAAAATTAAAAATCAAAATTCACTCACTATTGAGATCTATAGAAAAATCCCTATTAACATTGGTTATCTTTTGGCAACTTTAGCACACCTTAATGTTGCTAGTATGGAGATTTTTACCCTTTTTGATGAAGTGAAGTACTTTAGAATTGACTTTATTAAAAATGTTAGTGGCAATGAACTTGTAGAGGTTCAAGAGATTATTGACAGCTCTTTTGATATGACACAGGAGATAACACTTCGTGATGTAGAGATTAAAAAGAGTGAGATTAAAATTGACTGTGAGCACTCTTTAACCCATGCGGAGCTGAGTGTACATACAAAAAATCAAAAAGGTTTACTCTCTTATATTATGAACATATTTGAAGAACTCTCTATCAACATTGTAACGGCAAAGATACATTCTTCAAAATATAAGGTCAGAGACAGCTTTTTAATGGAAAAACAAAACAATATATGCGATAATAGTAACAAAATTATTAGATTATTAACAAAGGGCAACTAAATGTGTGGAATCGTTGGATATCTTGGTGAAAAAAATACAAAAGAGATACTACTCTCAGGACTCAAAGAGTTAGAATACCGAGGTTATGATTCTGCTGGAATCGCCGTACTTCAAGATGATAACTTCGAGAGTTATAAAGCTGTTGGAAAGCTTGTCAACCTTGAAGAAAAAACAAAAGATTTTACTACAGAGAGTTTTGCTGTTGGTATTGGTCATACTCGCTGGGCAACACATGGGAAACCAACAGAGCTTAATGCTCACCCACATTTAGGGGAAAGTTCTTATGTTGTCCACAATGGGATCATCGAAAACTATGCAGAGCTCAAAAAACAGCTTCAAGCCGATGGTGTAACTTTTTTAAGTCAAACCGATACAGAGGTGATTGTTCACCTTTTTGAAAAAAATCTCAAAGATGCATCAAGTGCCTTTGAAGCATTTGAGCAAACAATCCAAGAGATTCAAGGTGCTTATGCCATCTTACTTGTCACAAAAAGTGAAGATAAAACCATCTTCTTTGCCAAATATGGTAGTCCTATGCTTGTTGGGATCAATGCAGAGGGTGAAAAATATTTTGCTTCTTCAGACACTCCACTTATAGGTCATTGTACTGATGTAAACTATTTTGAAGATGGAGATTATGGGTATGTAGATGCTCAAAGTATCGCTTTATTTGATAAAGAGGGAAGAAAAAAAGAACCTCACTTTACAAAACTTAGCACCAATAAACTCTCAGCACAAAAAGATGGCTATAGATTTTTTATGGAAAAAGAGATCTATGAACAAAGCAATGTCATTACCGATACTCTTTTAGGTCGTCTTTGTGAGGAAGAGGTACTTTTTGATGAGCTTGATACTCAGTTGTTTGATGGTATAGAGGAGATTAAACTCTGTGCCTGTGGTACATCTTATCACTCTGCACTCTCAGCCTCTTATATGTTTGAACGCTACTCAAAAATAAAAACATCAGTCGAGATTGCTTCTGAATTTCGCTATCGTCAACCTATCATGAGTAAAGACACTCTTTTTGTAGTTATCTCACAAAGTGGAGAGACTGCTGATACACTTGAAACACTAAAAATGGCCAAAAAAGCAGGACTCAAAACACTTGTAATCTGTAATGTTGACAACTCCTCTATGGTACGTCTTGCAGATGCCTGTATATTAACACGTGCTGGTGTTGAAAAAGGTGTAGCTTCTACGAAGGCTTTTGCTACACAGGTTACAGTATTTTGGATGTTAAGTCTCTATGTGGCAAAACTTCGAGATACTCTCTCACAAGAGGAGCTCAGCAGACAAATTAAACTTCTTCGTGAAATCCCAACAAGTGTCAAAGTTGAAGATGCTATGCATGAACGTATCAAGCGTCTCTCTAAACGCTACCTTCATGGGCATGGATTTTTCTTCATTGGTCGTGATCTATTTTTTCCTCTTGCACTAGAGGGGGCTCTCAAACTCAAAGAGATTAGCTACTTGCATGCTGAAGGGTATCCTAGTGGAGAGATGAAACATGGTCCAATTGCTCTAGCTGATCCTGAACTTTTCACCATTGCCCTACTTCCTCAACACCTTTTATATGAAAAAAGTAAAAGTAATGTAGAGGAGTTAAGTGCAAGAGACTCTACTATATGTGCTATCTCACCTTTAGAGTTTGACAAGGCAGATGATTTTATACAAACAAAAAAACATAATGACTATATGTTAGAGTTTTTTGAGATGATGGTTGTTGTACAACTTCTCTCTTTAGAGATCTCTGTACGCCTTGGAAATGATGTAGATATGCCAAGAAACCTTGCAAAAAGTGTAACAGTAGAATAAATGTCACCTCTTTATCACTTTTTCAATCTAAATTTATTTAGAGTTTGTTATCATTAAAGACTATACAGCTAAATAGGATCTTTATGACAACAAAATCTAAACTATTATTTATTGTCACCATCATGTTGCTTGCCCTTGGTATGGCAACTATTGTTAATGTATCTCTAAACTTTAGAGATTACAGTATTAAAAGTGCTGTAGAAAAATCTACTATGACAGCAGCCATTGTGAAAGATGGATTGACATCACACATGGTCAATGGTATTATGGATAAACGCCAATACTTTCTTAATCAAATTTCCAATAATCATTCAGATGTCAAAGCATTATGGATTGTTCGTGCCGATAATGTCATCAAACAGTATGGTCCAGGATTTAACTCTGAAACAATACGTGATAGCATTGATGCAAAAGTACTTAGCAGTGGCACTATGATTCAAAAGATCAATGAAAATGCTGACAATATCACCCTTCGCGTTTCCATACCATACAAAGCTACAAACTTTGGTACAGAAGTGAACTGTTTACAATGTCATGATGTTGCCATGGGAGAAACTCTTGGTGCTATAAGTATGGAGTTTGATATCACAAGTATGCGTAACAGTGGAATGGTTACTATATTTAAAATTCTTGCTATTAATATCATATTTATTATCATTGTGCTCCTTCTTATAAACTACTATGTTACACCATATATGAAACTCTTTACAAATATGCAAGAGGGGATCACCAAAGCATACAGTGGTGATTTTTCACATGAATTTAAAACAACAGTTTCAGGTGATGGCAAAAATATAGTCTCACAGATGAATACACTCTTTAGAAAGATGCAAGATACCTTTGGCGATATCAAGTACAACCTCTCTACATTTATACCCCAAGGGTGTGTTTCATCTACAGATCCACTCTATGAAGCAAAAACTATTATTGGAGAGCTCTCAGATATCTATAAATTTAAAAAGACCATTGAACTTGATGCATCAAAAGATATTGTATATCAAAGAATTGTAGATGTACTTAAAAATAAATATAAGTTATACCATTTTGCTTTTTATGAAGTAGATGTAAACCAATCAAAAAGAAAATTATTTTATATCTCCCAAGGGGAAAGTATTTGTAATGCCGAAGTAAATGAAGAAGCCTCAATGTGTCGTGCATATAGAACAAATACAGATGTTATCTCCACAGAATTTATAGGCTTATGTCAAACATGTGATGCAGGTCAACTTGACTATATATGTATCCCTTTTAACATTAACGATGAACATGCTATTATAATCTCAATTACCTCACGCAATAAAAATGAGATCTCTAAAATAAATACCCATATACCTAGTATTAAAAACTATCTTGAAGCTGCAAAACCAGTAATTGAAAGTCGTATTCTTATGGATAAACTCAGAGACACATCTTTAAGAGATGGGATGACAGGACTCTACAATAGAAGATTTTTAGAAGAGTTTATAGATAAGGTGATGCATCAAGCAAAACGGGAAAAAGAGACATATAGTGTATTGATGCTCGATGTTGATTTTTTCAAAAGTGTCAATGATACTTATGGACATGATGTAGGAGATATAGTTATAGTTGCAATTGGAAACCTTTTAAAAGATGCCATACGTGAATCTGACTTAGCGATCCGTTATGGGGGAGAAGAGTTTATTGTGATGCTTCATAATGCAGATGAAAAAGGGACTATGAAAGTTGCACAAGATATCCACACAAGATTTTCTCAACTGACTTTTGATGTAGGTAATGGAGAGGTTTTACAAAAAACTATTAGTATTGGTATAGCAAAATTTCCTCAAGATGGAGATACTATCTGGAAATGTATTAAACATGCAGATACAGCTCTTTATGTAGCAAAAACAACAGGACGCAATAAGATAGTTAAGTACAAACCTGAAATGAGTGAAAGCGAAGGGATTCGTTAAAAAGTTTAGATAAAAAAAGCCCGATGTACCAAAAAGTACACCGAGCTTTAAGAGAAGATTATGATTATAGCTTAGCTACAACCACACCCTCCACCTGAACTTTGTGGTGCAGCAGAAGCTCCACCAGTTGAACAAGCACTTACACCAGGAGGTGTTGTAGGTTGTACTGCTTGGTTATCAACTCCACCATTAGCATTAATCTCTTCGATTGTAGCCCAGATAGACTCAGCAGCTGCTGCAAAGCGTTTAGCAGACTCAGAAGTAGGGTTTGCGAATGTCACAGGTTTCCCTTCATCTCCACCAGTTCTAATGCCAGGCTCGATTGGAATCTCTGCGATAATCTTCGTATCAAACTCATCAGCCATTGGTTGAGAAGTTCCTTTTCCAAAGATATCATACTCAACACCAGTATCTGGTGCAATAAATCCACTCATATTCTCAATAACTCCAGCGATAGGAATATTGAGTTTTTTGAACATATCTAATGAACGACGTGAGTCATCTAAAGATACAGATTGTGGAGTTGTTACTGTAAGACCAGCTGTAACAGGTACAGACTGAGCAAGAGTAAGCTGAGCATCACCAGTTCCCGGTGGCATATCAATCACTAGAACATCTAACTCTGACCATAAAATATCACGTAAGAACTGCTCGATTGCTTTCATAATCATAGCACCACGCCAGATTAAAGATTGACCCTCTTCCATAAGTGAACCCATAGACATCATCTCGATACCATAAGCTTTAATAGGAAGTACTTTGTTTCCATTTACTTCTGGTTTCACATCAGCAACACCCATCATACGAGGGATATTTGGACCATAGATATCTGCATCTAAAAGACCAACCTTTTTCCCTTGAGCTGCAAGTGCAATAGCAATATTCACAGATGTAGTTGATTTACCAACCCCACCTTTTCCTGAACTTACCATTAGAAAGTTTTTCACTTGTGGAGCGATGTTCTTACCATGAGAAGATGATTCTCTTGGCATTTGTGGAGCTTTTACATTCACAGTTACATTAGATGCACCTGCAGTTTTTAAAGCTTCTGTTGCCTCATCTGTAATTTGTTGTGCAACTTCAGGAGCACTTGATGTGATCTCTACATTAAAGCTTACATCATTTCCGTTTATTACTATATCTTTTACAAAACCAAAAGTTACAATATCCTTGGTAAACCCAGGATACATAACTTTTGAAAGTGCTGATTTTACAATTTCTTCAGTCATAATCGTTTATTTCCTTTATAAATTTTATTTTTCGAAATATATCATATCTAAATAAGACAAATATTGTCTTATTTAAAATCAATTTATATTAAATCTCTTTTTAAGCTAAAAGAGCCGCTTCTTCAGCTGCCTCTTTTGCTTTTGTATCAGCGATAATTCTCTCAATTCCTTCTGGATTATCCATCAAGTCTTGTGTAATTTTATAAGAACAAAATTTTGGTCCACACATAGAACAGAACTCTGCTTCTTTGAATACATCTTGAGGAAGAGTTTCATCATGATATTCACGAGCTCTCTCAGAATCAAGTGCTAGTTCAAACTGTTTTTCCCAGTCAAAACTAAAACGAGCATCACTCATCTCATCATCGATATCTCTCGCACCTTTACGTCCACGAGCGATATCAGCTGCGTGAGCAGCAATTTTATAAGCGATGATACCTTCACGTACATCATCTGCGTTTGGAAGCCCTAGATGCTCTTTTGGTGTTACATAACATAACATACTAGCACCATGCCAACCACCAACAGCTGCACCAATAGCAGAACTTATATGGTCATACCCAGCAGCTATGTCGGTTACAAGTGGCCCTAAGATATAAAAAGGAGCTTCATGACAAAGTTCTCTTTGGATCTTCATATTACGCTCAACTTGATTTAAAGGAACATGACCTGGACCCTCAATCATAACTTGAACATCTTTTTCCCATGCTCTTAATGTAAGCTCACCTAAAACTTTAAGCTCACCTAGTTGTGCATCATCAGAAGCATCAGCTAAACAACCCGGACGAAGTGAATCACCCAGTGAAAGAGAAACATCATACTTCGCACAGATATCTAAGATATCATCAAATGCTGTATAGAAAGGATTTTCTCTATGGTAGTGCATCATCCATGCAGCCATAAGTGAACCACCACGAGATACAATACCCATCTTACGCTTTGCAATTTTAGGCATAGTCTCTAACAAGAAACCTGCATGAATTGTAAAGTATGAAACACCTTGTTGTGCTTGGCGTTCAAGAACTTCAAGCATAACTTCTATGCTTAAATCTTCAATGTTGTTTCCAACATCATGTAAGATTTGGTAAATTGGCACCGTTCCAATTGGAATTTTTGAAGCATTGATAACAGCTTTTCTAATTTCATCTAAATCTCCACCAGTTGAGAGATCCATTGCTGTATCTGCCTTATAGTGTTGAGAAACTTCCATCTTTTCAACTTCACCCATAACATCAGATGCAATTGCAGATGAACCAATATTTGCATTTATCTTACACTTACTTGCAATTCCAATAGCCATTGGTTCTAATGATGTATGGTTTACATTTGCAGGAATAATCAGACGTCCGCGTGCAATCTCACTACGAACAAGTTCTGGTGATAAGTCTTCTATCTTTGCAACATACTCCATCTCTTGAGTGATGATGCCTTTTTTTGCGTAATACATCTGTGTTCTTACAGAATCATTTTCACGCTCTTTTACCCATGAAGATCTCATAGTTTCTCCTAAATATTTCTTTTATAACTTTATATATATAGTGGAAATATAATCAAATAAAATTAAAACAATATAAAGTCATTTACTAGATAAGATTTTTTATGTAGAATTTGTATTTTCTAGCGACATTAGAAACTGTTCAAGATTAAAAAAAGCTTTGGAAGTGTATAATTTCGTAACACTTTAATAAGCGTAGGAGTTTATTTGCCTAATACGACACTTATTTTACTAGCTGCTGGTAGTTCTAACCGTTTCAACCAAGAGGTTAAGAAACAATGGCTACGCATAGATCATAAGCCTTTGTGGCAATTTGTAGCAGATAGGTTTGCCAAGACCTCTTTTTTTAGTAAAATTATTATCACCTCTTCTGCTGATGATATTAATTTTATGAAAAATTATGCTTCATACACTTTTATAGAGGGTGGAGCTTCAAGGCAGATCTCTTTAGCAAATGCTCTTAAGGTCGTCGATACAGAGTATGTTCTTGTAAGCGACATAGCTAGGGCATGTGTAGATACACACTTTCTTCAAAAAATTCTTTCTCAATCTAATCTTGCAAATTGCATTGTTCCTTATTTACCACTAACAGACACAATTGTATATAATGGTAACACTATAGATAGAGACCTCGTTAAAAGAGTTCAAACTCCCCAATTATCTCATACTTTAACACTCAAAAAAGCTTTAGATACTTCAGAAGAATTTACAGATGAAAGTAGTGCTATAGTTGCCTGTGGTGGTTCAAGAGAGTTTATACTTGGCGAAGAGAATGCACATAAAATCACCTACCCTAGCGACCTTAATAAAATCCCATGTTTGAGTGCCCCATCAACAGATATATTAAGTGGTAATGGCTTTGATGTTCATGCCTTTGATACAAAAGGTGACATGTGGCTTGGTGGTGTTTTAATCGACTCTGATTATGGATTTTTAGCACATAGTGATGGTGATGTTGCAATTCATGCACTGATAGATGCACTTTTAGGTGCAGCAGGTATGGGTGATATTGGGATGATGTTTCCAGATAATGATGAAACATATAAAGGAATCGACTCAAAAGAGTTACTTCAAGAGGTGGTAGGTAAAATCTATAATTTTGGTTTTACAATCATTAATGTAGATATAACTATAGCTGCACAAAAACCACGTATTGGAAAATATAAACAAAAGATGAGAGAAACTCTTGCACCTCTTCTTAACATAGAGATGGCAAGAGTAAACATAAAAGCAACAACAACAGAAAAACTTGGCTTTATTGGTCGAGGTGAAGGTGTTGGTGTGATTGCAAATGCAAATTTAAAATATTTTGATTGGACAAAGATTTGAAGATACTAATTATAGAAAACGAGATTTATTTAGCACAGAGTATAGCAACAAAGCTAGGTGAGTTAGGGCATGTATGTGAAATGT
Organism: Sulfurimonas sp.; assembly: GCA_027063645.1. Taxonomy (GTDB): domain Bacteria; phylum Campylobacterota; class Campylobacteria; order Campylobacterales; family Sulfurimonadaceae; genus Sulfurimonas. Next base: position 15,742 of record JAMORK010000022.1, on the reverse strand, counting down.
GTACATCCACAAAAGATGCTATTAAAAGTACCAACTACGATGTAGTTCTCCTCTCAACAAACATTAATGGGCAAGACTTCAATCCTGTTATAGAAACATTCAAGAACTCTATTGTTATCCTAATGGTTTCATATATCTCTAACGATACTGTTTCTAAACCATTAAGTGCAGGTGCTAAAGATTACATCTTAAAACCATTTATGATTGAGGAGCTTATCCGTAAGATAGATCATTATCAAGATTATGAAAGACTCAAAAAACGCAATGAAGCTTATGAAAAATACCTTACCCACTCTTTTTCTAGTGTTTCACAAGACCATGATTATAAATCTCTTGAACTTCCTCTCTTTATAAGTTCAAGTTTTCAAAAACATAGTGATGCTTTTGCTTTTGAATATGCACAAGAGAAAAATCTTCCTATCCACTTTTTAACACTCAGCGATCCAAAATCTTTTAATGAAGTCTCTTCTCTTCCTCAAAATTGCATCATATATATCATCGATTATCAAGTACTTAAAAAAGCAGATAAAAAAACTTTTTGTGACCTTATAAGCGATAAAAAAGTTATTATTGCAAGTACCGATAAGATAGAAGATGTTGCACATCCAGTTTTGGAGATAAAAAGTGAAAATAATATCTTTGATAAGGGTGAAATCCTTCCAATTGAAGACTATGTTAAATTTATAGTTCTTAATTACCAAAGTAAATACCCAGATACAGAACTCTCAAAAAAATTAGGTATAAGTCGTAAAAGCTTATGGGAAAAGAGAAAGAAATATGATATCATCAAGAAAAAATAAAACTCTTTACATAGACAAAGAGGCTGCTTCTGCACTTGAACTTGTCAAAGATGGCTTACTCAACCCCGTTACGAAACTGATGGGAGAAAAAGAGAGTGCTTCTATATTGCAAACAGGAATGCTTGATGGGAAAACATTCCCTTTTCCTTTTATTTTAGCACCTTCGGGAAAGAAAAATGAAGAGATGATGCAATCTTTAGAGATTGGAGAGGAGATCAGTATCATCTGTGATGATGTTGAGTTCGCCACTCTTATAGTTGATGAAGTGTTTCAGATTAACCCTAAAGAGCGTGTCAAACATATCTATGGGACAGATGATTTAAGTCACCCTGGTGTTATGGCTACGATCAAACGTATAGGCTCATGGGCAGTCAGTGGAGAGTATACACTCACAAATATAAAAGCCAACGAAAATCTTTTAAAAATCCAACAAGCAAAAGAGCTTGTTGAAGCCAACCATACTACATCATTAGTGATGGCAGCAAACCCACTTCACCGTGCACATGAGAGACTCATTCGTCAAACACTAGAGACAACAGATTTACTTGTTATCTTCTTACTTAAACCTTATGACAGTGCCAACCTTGCTTTTGATATAAGAAAAGAATCCTTGGAATTTTTTATCAACAACTTTTTACCAAAAAATCGTGTTGTGATTGTTCCACTTGAAAACAGCTATATTTTTGCAGGGTACAATGAGATTATCATCGATGCAATTGTTGCTAAAAATTATGGATGTGATCGTCTTACTATTGGACGAAATCATGCTGGTCTTGGTATGTTTTATGATTGTAATTCAAATAAATCTATTATCGATAAGGTGATAGGAATTGATATAGAGATTAGCATAGCAAGTGAGTATGTTTACTGTAATAAATGTACAACACTTGTAAGTAAAAACACCTGTCCCCATGGGCAACACCATCAAATCTCATACCATGCAGATTCTATATTGGAACTTTTAGAAGCTGGTCTCTTACCACCTGCCGTTCTTATAAGAAAAGAGATAAGTGCCTTTTTACTCTCTAAACTCATCCCCAATAGATTTAAAAAGCTAGAGAAACTCTACTATGACACCTTCCCAGTTGAAGGTCTTTTAGAGGAGCATACAGAGAAAGATTTTTATCTAGAACTGATGAAACTTTACCAAACAACTTCACTTACATAGGCCCTATAATGTCATTAAAAAATATTCTTTACTCTTTTATTGGTTTACTTAGTGGTTTACTCATCCTTTTATACCTTGATGAGAGTACACTTTTCCTATCAGCACTTCTTGTAAGTGTTCTTGTTTTTAAAACAACAAAGTCTGATTTTGATAAGATTGTTGGTACATGGTTTGCCTTGAGTGTTGCACCTGCATTTGGTGTACCCTTTGATACCCTTACACACTTAGAGAATGGTTTTGTAGTGCAAGCGATCCTCTCCTTTATACTTTTTATCGCGTTTTATACATATAAACCCTCTATTATAGGAAGACTTTATAAAAGTTCTAAGGCCAATATTGGGATATTAGTCTCAGCTATCATTTCAGGATTTGCAGCAGGAATCTTGAGTTCATTAACTTGGCAAAGCTATGTAAACTTTGTAAGTTTTTAAAGCCTAAGGGATGTTTATATTTTTAAAAAAGTATAGATATCTCCTTGGATTTTTCATTTTACTAGGCTTACTTACTCCTCTTTTAACAGATCTATTGATAGAATATTCACAAAAGTATCTCTCAAAAAAACTTCAAAAAAAAGTGCTTCTACAATCTTTTCACTACTATCCCCCTCAAGCAAAGTTTTTTATAGAAGAGAAACAAAATCTTCTTACACTTAAACTTAATAAAATCGCCCCTATAAGAGCCGAAGCTTTTTATGATGGTGACCTAGATGCATTGAGCAAGTTTATCTCTCTACGGGGTAAAACACAGATCAAGGCAGATATACTCTATGATGAACTTCTTTATATTGATGCTAAGACTACACTTTATGACTCAAATACATCTGCACAGATCGATAATGAAAACAATCAATGGAATATAAAACTTGATATAAAGAACTTTGACTTAGAAGTGTTCAAAAGGAGTAATGATTATAGTTTTGCTCTTGATGGCAATCTCACCACCAAAGCAATACTTCACTATACAAATGAGAATAATATCTCTAAACTCAACTTTTTACTCGAGCCTCAAAGCCTAATGGTAGATTCATATCATATAAATAAGCCTCTTAAAATAACCGGAAAATTACAATACGACACATATATGCAACTAGAGATGCACTTGCAAAAATTTGGCTCTAAGATCTCTTTGTGTATCCAAGATCAAAGTATTAGCTTAACTGCTCCTACTCTTGAAGTTGAAGATGTTTTAGCTTTTATAAAAGAGAAACCTTATGCTCAAGGAAAAATCAATCTTTTACTCCAAGGAGATTTCAACAAACTTACTTTTTCTCTCAAATCTCCTTCACTCAAAACGAATAAAAAATTAACATCACTCAAACAGCTAATACAAGCAAAAGTAGAAGGAACTTACGACCTTAGATCAAAGCATCTAGCCTCTGATTTTCAGATACAAACACCTTATAAAAATGAAACTATAAAGATACAAGGAAAACTAAAATATGCTAAAAGCCTTTTTGTCCAAGCTTACACAAAAAGCTTTGATACACAAACAAAGTTTCACCTTTATGATAAAAATTTTACTCTTATTTCAAAAGATCTCAATGTCTCTAAACTACTCAATTTATTTGGACAAAAACAATATGCGAAGGGTATAGTAGAACTCAAAGCAAATGGAGATTTTCAAAATTTTAACTTTACACTTGATGTAGATAAACTACATATTCCTCAAACTCAATTCCCTTTCAATGTAAGAATTTATGGAAATTATAAGATAAAAGAGAAGCTCTTAAACTCTAGATATATTGTTGAACTCCCTTTAGAAAAAGAGCTTGTTCATGTTCGAGGAAATTTTTCTTATGATAGTGCCACTGTATCTTTTGATGGAAAAAGTGATCTTTTTGGTTCTCAAACATCATTTAAAATTTACAATAAACATCTTGATTTAAAATCTAAACATTTTCAACTTGCTCGATTGGATTCTCTCTTTCTAGAACATAAAAAAATCTATGGAGACCTCAATATAAGTTTGCATGGCACAATAGACAATATTCAAGCAGATATAAAAACAGATAATTTTAGAAAAGAAGGTCTCGCACTTGGTCTAGATACAAAAACAAAAATAGACTTAAAACTAAACTACACTCCAAAACTTATCACACTAATACCCCATATAAATAACACAGAGATTACACTTAATAATGGAACTACCCTTTATGATCCACAACTTCAAACACTCGATATAAAACATCATATCATCCTCCACAATAAAAAGAGAAAAAATCCTATAGCTGTAACACTAAAGACAAGCCTTAAAGCACCCTACAATTCAACAGGAACAATCCTCCATAAAGATGACCACATACTTATAAAAACATTTTCTTATGAAGATGGTCTCATAAAGAGTGATTTTGATATCAATATAAAAGAGCTCTCTTTATACGATAATCTTACAAACCAAAACCTCCATGGACCACTCAATGTTCAAGCCCGATATAAAAAGAAGTTTGAACTTACTACAGATAGCTTTGGAGGAAATTTTCATCTTAGTATGCAAGATAAAATTATCTCAACACATTTTACACAACTTTCACTACCAAAAATTATGCATCTTATAGGAAAAGATTTTATTCTCGATAAAGGGAAGGTAGATGGATCTGCTCAGTATAATCTCAAGAACTCTTCTGCAACAACAGATATAAAAATTACAAATACACAACTCAAAGGTATAGATCTTGATAGGAACCTTCTACAATTGAAAAATACTATGGGTCTTAACATCCTATCCCTTGGAAAAAACGCCTTGAAAAATTTTCGATATAGTAAGTTAAAAACAAATATATCACATCTTCAGTGTGATGTAGTTTTGAGAGATAAACAGATTCATCTTCAAGATCTTGCCCTAAAAACAAAACACTTTAGACTAGTGGCATTGGGTGACATCTACCAAGATGGCAAGATTAAAGATCTTCAGATTCATATAGTTGATAAAAAAGGGTGCTCTTTTCTTTGCCAAGACTTTCAAGGTAATATAAAAGATCCAAAACTAGCATCAACCTCATCCACTGCACTAGGAATTTTAGAGTCAACTCCAAATTCTATATTGAGTACAGGTAAAAAAATCATAGATTTTGGAGCAGATACTATTGATAGTACTGCTTCATTTGCGATTCAGACAAGTCGATTAAGTGACAGAAATATATCTTTAACAAAATCAACTATCGATAAAGGAGATTTTGTTTTACAGGAAACTAAAAGTTATATTCCCCTTCAGAGTTTTCAAGAATGTAAGGTTGTTTATGATGGGAAAGTAAAAGATACTTTCTAAACCATCAAAGGATCAGAAGTCGGTTCAATCTCTTCAAAATCATCTACAATTGTTTTAAACATTTTTTTTGTTTTTTCAGCTTTTGAGATATGCTCATCAAAGTGTACTTTCGATGCAGGAAATGCTTCACTTAACTCTGTATAGATTAAGATACGACCATCTATATGCTTCTTAATTTCAGCAAATGCACCCTCAAGATACTCTTTTTTAGTAGTATGGCGAAACAGTGCTCTTACCATTTTAAGACGCTCTTTGATAGGGATAGACTCATCAATTGCCTCGGCAACACGCTTTATATCTAAACGAGATAAGTATACACCACTAACAGCTGGAGCTAAAAGTTTTTCAGTAAGAGCATCTACAAACTGAGGAACTGGTTCTTCATCCTCTTTATCACCAATATCGGGATTTTGCCCTTGATTTTGATCTGGTTCTAGTGAACATTTGTCTTTTACAAATTTATCAAACTCTGCTCTTAAATCACTTAAATCTTCATTCATCATATCTTTTCCTTTATTTTATCAGTTGGTATGCTTTTGAGGCAAATTTATCTATTATGTCGTCATAGCTTGTATATGAAGCATCTAGCTCTGTTGCACGACTGCGAAGAGCTGAAAACTCTTTGTTGTTTTTCATGTCGAGGTTTATTTTTCCAAGTGATTTCACCATAGCAAGAGAGTTCAAGCTTGAAAAATCTAAAACTGCATCATAAGAGGATAGATCTACATCTATGTCACTTGCTATACGGTTCATATCTGCATCTCTAAGCTCTACTTCTTGAGTAAACGCCATCAACTCTTCTAAAGAATCGTTAAAATAGCTCACTTCAAAACCACATGCTAAAAATGAAAATGCTTTTGCATGATGATTTGTCCCAATAATAGCAATACGTAAAGCCATCATATCTTTTAAGTGTTCTGTTAAAACTCTTGTTCCAAAGATATCACCACGAAGTGTTTCACCCTCTTTATAGACAATATCACACATGCCACTGCGTTTTACCATCGAAGATGCATCATCAAGAATCTCTGGGATCTGTGCTACATATTCATTTGATATCACTGCACCATTAACATGAGATTTTTTCATATTACTCACAGTAAAGTAGAGATCATCTTCACGAATATTCATCGGTATCATCATCGCATCTACACTGTTTGCTTTAAACATTTTGTTTAATACTGCACTAAATCTACTTACACCAGCTTCTACACCAATAAAACCAAAAAGTTTTGTTTGTTTAGAAATTTGGTTATCATTATTCATCATAGGATTGTATTCCTTTTACATATCATCTGTAATTCCCCAAAGCTCACGAGCTTCTTCCTCTTCACATTTACATCTATAACATAATTTCTCATCACTGTTAGAGCTAAAAATTACATTACACTCATCACATCTTCTCACTTGAAACGCGATAAGGTTTTGCACAGTTGGCTCAAAAAACTCTTTGATATTATAAGAGCTTGAGAGTGTTATAGCATCTGGCTCACATACATCATGACAGATATGACACTTAATACAAAGAAAAGGATCAAAGTCTATCTTAGAGTTTTTAATGTCACTTGTAAGTGCTCCTGTTGGACACACCCTATAACACATCTGACAAGCGGTACAACTACTCTCATCCATAATTTTTTGCGAAGTAAAACTCACCTCTGTTGCATCAACTATATGAAACTGTGATGGTGTTTGTACTCTCTTAATCGCAGTAAAGAAGATCTTTCTTCTCTCTGGAATACGTTTTTTCTTTAAAAGAGCAATATCTGTCTTCTCTAAAGTATGCTCAATCAATTCATCAGAAGCTTTTTTTACCTCAGTTTCAAAACTGCTTTTTACCTTAGCAACCGTTTTAAGGTTCATAGAGTTTAAAAAACTTCTTCTATCACTATGCTCTTGTTCTTCATCTACATAAGCGATATTTTCTAGCTTGATAACAGCCTCATTCTCCATCGCTTCAAGAAGATAGCTTGCTTCTTCATAATTACTTATGATAAGAGGTTTACAAGTGTTTGCTATCTCACATCCATCACAATGCCCCATATCAAAAACAAGCTCTTTTTTCAGTACCGCTAAGGAGATAATGTGCTCTATGCTTAAAGCTGCAATACAAGGCACATTTTTTCTACAAGAGAGCAAAGTTTCACTCTCTTGCACAAATTCAAAGAAGAAATCAGTTGGACTAAAATCATCTAAAGAGAGTGCTTCATTTGGACATACACTATCACAAGCACCACACCCTACACAAGCAGAAAAATTTATGGATGGCAAAGGTGTCACACTCTGCCCTACTACAATCGCTTGTGTTGGACAGACCACTTCACATTTATTACATCCACTCTCTACACTCAAAGAGCGTACACATTTGCTTGCATCTAGTTGTATAAGTGACATCTATTTATTTAACTCTTTTGTTAAAAATTCATTATCACTAAGTATAAATTCTAATGCCATCTCTGCACCATCATAGTAGAGTGGCGTTCTTGCTTCATACTTCATATTTATTAGATACAGTGGAGCCCATTTTAAAAGATGTTTGTTAAGGAACTGATGTTGTACCTCTACAAGCTCTTTTACCGCTGCTTCATCACCCTCTTCTACTGCTTTTATCTCTGCATTAACAAGATGATGCATAAACTCAAACTCTATACCGATATGGTCAGATGAAACTGTACGTGCCACCTCATAATCAACGATAAAATCATAAGCAGAGTAGATATCTGTTACAGGGTTAGCACCACCTGTTTCTACCATCTGATCTTCTCTTGTGTAAAATGTTTCATAAGGGATTAAGTGTAAAACACCAAGATTGACATAATCTGGGTTGAGTACCTCTTCAAGAAGCTTTTGTTCATCCATAGTGTTAAGTGGTTCCCAAGCCTTGAGGTTTGGAAAGAAGTCTAAAATATTTTCATCTTCTTTTATCATTTTAAATGTTTCTACATCAAGTTCCTGAAGTAAAACACGAGATAAAAGAGCATAAATATTGGCTCTAGCTTGTCTATTTTGCATATAAAAATTCTTTGTATTAGTTTTTAAGTGATGATTTTATCACAAAAGGCTGAAACTCTCATTAGAGGTGCCAATTAGATAGTAGCATAAGAGATTCTAATCTCTATATGCTACTTTTTAGGGTAATTTTGATGCCTCTTTTTCATGATAAAGAGAAAGAGATGGAAAAGCAAACTCTAAATTATTTTTTTCAAAAATCTCCATAATTTGATGCATAACATCCTCTTTCACTTTTAACCATTCACTCCATACAACACTTTTAGAATAACAATAAACTAAAATATTTATACTTGAAGGACCAAACTCATCCATATAGACTAAAAGGGTACGTTTAACCCCCTCGTGATCTTCAAGTGAAACAAGTTTTGGAGCATGTATACTTCTATGACTATGCTTAGTATTGACAGTTGCTATTCCTGGGTGTTTATCCAGCATATTACGAATCTCTACAACAGCATTTTTTACATCTTCACGCTTGGAATCATATTTTACACCCAAACTCATCTTGATACGACGACCAAGAGTTCTTCTATCCCAGTTTTTTACATCTGTGTTTGCAAAAGTACCATTAGGAATGGCTATAAGAGCATTATCAAAGGTTCGTATTGTTGTTACACGAAGTCCGATCTCTACTACAACACCTTCGTTTTTACCAACAACAATCCAATCCCCTTGAGAAAACACATCACTAAAGAGGATGGAGAGTGTTCCAAAAAAGTTACTTATAGTATCACGTGCAGCAAAAGCAACAGCAAAACCACCAATACCAAGACCAGAGAGTACCGCGGTAAGATTCACTCCTGCAAAATGTAATACAATTAAAAGCCCTATGATTATAATGATAAAGTTAAGTATTTTAATACCAACATTTATAAGCTCATTTTTAATCTGTTTTTCACTTGTTGGCAGTTCACTTAAACGTATAGCTGCTACAGTATTGACAAGAATGTAAATCATCATTGTAAAAATCAAACCATAAATGATATTAAATACTTTAGTAACCATTTCAATAGAGCTAAAATCATTGTAAACATAAATAGTCATATTGATATTTATCACAACAATAAGTAGTTCAATAGGTCTTCTTAGTTTTTCTAAGATATCTTTTGAATACTTACTTAAAAAATCTACTTTTAATATGTATGATTCTAAAGCAACATAAGCAATTTTTCTAAAGAAATAGATTAGTGAAAAAAGAAAGAAAATAATTAAAATTTTAATTACATTAAGCCCATAAGGACGAAGAATAGGATTAATCTCTTTTACTAAAGTAAGATTATTAATATAGATAACTGGTGCTATAAGATGATATTTTGTATACTTATTCAGTCTATACATTTTATTTTCAAACTTGTATAGATAATTCACCATATCTACATTGACATCTTTCAATATATAAAATATCTCTATATTCTTCTTAGCCTGACTTAATATCTTAGCACTTGTTTCTAATTCTAAATATTTTTTATAATCTTTTGAATAGATTTTTTTAATTTTTTGCTGATTGTCAACAATATAATAATTTAATTTTTTCTCATATGCACTAATATTTGGAGCATCTAAAGAGAGTAAAACATTTTTAATCATTATATTTTGAGAACGCATCACTTCGTAAATTTTTATCTTCACTTCATCTCTTAAGACAGCATAAGTATTTCCCGCTCTTTTATTGATTTTCATTATTTTATTTAATGCAAAAATCTCTGAACTAAACATTTGTATATTGTTAATATATTCTTGTTTATTGAGCATCAACTCATCAAGTGCCATCTCATAAAGATCATCTTGTTTTTTCACAAGTTTTTGAATTTTCTCTTGTGTAGCATTATTCTCATTCATACTTTTGATTATTTTAATCTGCTCATTTATAAAGTTTGTGTACTTTATGTTTTCTTTTGCCTCTAAGCTAAAAGAAAAAAAGAGAATGAAAAGAAAAAAAAGTATCTTATTCAATGTCTATATCCCCTCTGCTATCATAGCATCAGCAACTTTTTTAAATCCTGCGATGTTCGCACCATCAACATAATTTCCCTCAACTCCATAATCTTTTGCTGTAAGAGCAACACGTTTACAGATTTGTTGCATTGTCTCTTTAAGTTTTGTATCTACTTTTGCGAAACTCCATCTGCTCATGCTAGCATTTTGACTCATCTCAAATTCACTTACAGCAACACCACCAGCATTTGCAGCTTTAGCAGGTGCAAAACAAAGACCATGAGATTGTATAGCTACTATTGCTTCTGGTGTTGAAGGCATATTTGCCCCTTCTGTTACACTTACACAACCATTTGTTATAAGGTTATGTGCATCTGTTTCATTAAGCTCATTTTGAGTTGCACATGGAAAAGCTGCATAACAAGGGATGTCCCAAACAGCATGAGCTCCCTCAGGATACTCTGCAACAGGAATATACTGTGCTTCAGGATGTGTTTTTACATACTCCTCTAAAGAAGCACGACGATTCAGTTTTATATCTTTTAACAACTCTAAATCTACTCCTCTAGAATCATAAATAGTTCCTTTAGAATCTGTACATGAAACAGCAACAGCTCCAATTTGTTGAAGTTTTTCAATAGCATGAAGTGCTACATTCCCTGCTCCACTCACTGTACAGATTTTACCAGTTAAAGGCTCTTTTCTCTCCATCTCAAGCATAGTTTCTGTAAAATAAACAGCACCATACCCTGTCGCTTCAGGGCGCATAAGAGAACCACCAAACATAAAAGGTTTTCCTGTTAAAACACCTTCATAACTTGAAGTAATCTTCTTATACTCACCAAATAGGTAACCAATCTCACGAGAACCTACCCCTATATCACCAGCAGGAACATCAATACGTGGGCCAATATATTTATGAAGTTCTGTCATAAATGATGAACAAAATTTCATAACTTCAAAGTCACTCTTCCCTTTAGGGTCAAAATCACTTCCCCCTTTTCCACCACCAATAGGTAAACCAGTAAGTGCATTTTTAAGAATTTGCTCAAAACCTAAAAATTTCAAAATGCCCTCTGTTACAGTTGGATGAAAACGCAGTCCACCTTTATATGGCCCGAGTGCATTGTTAAACTGAACTCTGTAACCAGTATTTACCTGTATATTGTTGTTGTCATCTAACCATGTTACTTTAAATTTTATCACTCTGTCTGGAACAACTAAACGTTCTAAAATAGCATAACGGGTATATATTTCATCAGATTCTAGTAATGGTGCAATAGAGTAGATCACCTCTTCCATTGCTTGATAAAAAACACCATTCTCGGCACAGTCACCACGTTCAAACTTTTTTACTTCTTTTGCTATATTTTCGTTCATTAATGTCCTTTAGGATATACAGTTTATTTACTTTATATGTATTATATTACAATTTACTCTATCATTCTTCTTAAAGAGAGTATTTCTCATTTTTTTATAAATTTTATGCTAATATACATCTAAAAAAAAGGTCTGCTTTTTCTTATGAATGAATCACTCATCTACACCCTAATCCATACTATCCATATATTTTCTGTTTTTACTTACGGCGGATTTTTATTTGTTGATATCCTCTTCTTATCGAAGATGCAACAAAGCTTAGACAATAACGAATACACAAAGGCAAGAGAAGCCATTATGATGCATGTTCGTAAAGTTGTACCTTATGCTCTGATGGTTGCTGTTGCCAGTGGTATCTATATGTTTGTACATATCTTTGGGCCTATAGGTGAAGATGGACTGAATAGTTTTCAGATGATGCTTAGTGCTAAAGCATTTTTAGGTTTATGGCTTGGAGTACGAGGTATCAATCAAAAACTTTTTGGTATAAACCCATGGGTTTTTAAAAGCCATCTCTTCCCTTTCACTCTTGTAGTGATTATTATTTTACTCTCTCAACTGATGTGGCTATAAAAGTGTTCTTATGAATAGCATCAAATATCTTCAGGAGCTTGCAAAAGGTAAAAGTATCCTTTATGTTGAAGATAATGATGCCTTACACTCACTAAACACATAAAACATATATGCACTGAAACAAAAACCATTATTATGTCTGCATACAATGACAAATAAACTCTTTTACAACTTACAAGAAAAACCAATTACAAATCTTTTAAATATAAATAAAAGTTAATTAACTTTCCTTTTTTCATTTCATTATTATCAAATTTTTATGATAAAATACCAGACTTATATCTAAAAGGATCATCTAATGTTTCAAAACATGAGTATCAAAAAAAAGATGAATTATCTTATTCTAATGGCGACACTTTCTACATTTGCTGCAACTATCTTTGTATTTATTGCTATGTCAAATATAGAGTCAGAATATGAATATTTACACAAAAATTCCATGGTTGCAGGTCTTAAAACACTAGAGATTGAAAAGAATCTTAACTATGTTAGTCGTACCACAAGAGATATTATGCTTGGGGGAGACTATACTAAAGATATGCAAAAACTCAATAAAGCTGTTCAAGAGATTGAGACATACTTTAATGAACTTGAGATACTTATGAAAAATGATAGCTCTTTAGATATTATCAAAGAAGCAAAACAATCAACAATGCTCTTTTTAAATGAATCTGTAAATATGATGCAAGAGTTAACACCTCAACAGATAAAAAATGATACTGCTCAAATTTATGCAAAATACAAACAGAACCTTACACCTGCTGCAAATGCTTCTAGAAGCTCTTTTAAGAAACTTGTTGCCTTAAAAAAAGCAGAACTTACAGAGAGTTCACAAGCACTAGGTGATGAGATAGTTTTTTACAAATACCTTGTGCTTATTGCTGGTATTTTTGTGGGAACTATTGTTCTTATTATCGCTTCAATGATAAGAATCTCCATAACAAAAGGGATTGAAAACTTTACAAATCTTATCAGTTTCTCTGCTAAAGGTGATTTTTCTCATGAGTGCCATAACTGTAATTCTGACACAGAACTTGGTATTATGGGTGTTGAGTTAGCAAAACTTCTCAAGCAAGTAAAAATGCTTATCAGCGAAATCAATAAAACAATCACAGATGCATCACAAGGGATTTTTGAACACCAGATCACCCATAAAGGGATGGATGGAGAGTTTGTAAACGCCATTGAAAATGTTTCTAAAAGCATCAGTTTTATGAAAGAGCAAAATATTAAGGTAAAACATGATGCTTTTAACTCTAAAATCAGTGTAAAGAGTGTGAATGTATCTGAATCTCTCTCTTTAATTCAAGAAGATCTACAAACCAATATTGAAAATCTTAAAAATATCACATCAGCTACAAAAAGTGCAGCAGAACTTGCAAATAATTCAAGAGAAAATATTAATGAAGTGGTAGGAGGACTTGATGAACTTAGCCAACAAGTTACACAGAATAACTCAAGTATCTCAGAATTAGCCTCGCAAACAAACAACATCACTTCAGTTATAGAACTCATTACTGACATTGCAGATCAGACAAACCTTCTTGCTCTTAATGCTGCTATAGAAGCTGCACGTGCAGGTGAGCATGGTCGTGGATTTGCTGTTGTAGCTGATGAAGTACGTAAACTTGCAGAGCGCACACATAAAGCAACTGGTGAGATCTCTGTCTCCATCAAATCTTTACAACAAGAGATGAGTGATATACAAGCAAGTTCTCAAAGTATGCAAGAGACAGTTGAAACTTCAACACAAAAAATCTCCAATTTTGAAGAGACCCTCATAGATCTTAGTACAAGTTCAAATCAAATCGTAAAATACTCTTACCAGATGGAAAATAATGTCTTTGTTGTTCTTGCAAAAATAGATCATATTTTATTTAAATCTCGTGCTTACAACTCTATACTTACACTCAAGCAAACTCTTCAAAAATCAAACCCACATCAGTGTCGCTTAGGTCTTTGGTATGATGGTGAAGGAAAAAAACGTTTTGAGAACACACACTCTTATGCGAAAATTGCACCACCACATACTATTGTTCATACTAATGCTAACGAAAATCTTTCCTATCTCAATGAAGATGCTTACAATACCGTTTTAAATAATACAGAAACGATTTTAAAGAATTTTGAAGAGATGGAAAGTGCATCAGAAGAGCTCTTTACACATATGGATACTATGCTAGTAGAATCTAAAGATATCTAGTCTTTAGGTTCTTAATTGTCCCACTCATCATATTTTGAATTGGTATGTTTGTCTTTTTTATAACGGCGAGCATTTTTATTTTTATCTAACTGATTGGAACTATATAAAAGTTCCTCTTTAATGCTCTCTATATCTTCCTCTGAATCTTTATAAGATATCATCTTTTTAACAAGTTTTTGAAGATCTTGGAGTTCCCCTTTATACAAGGCTATCTCATCAACACGATTTAAAAGTTTGAGTGCATTATCTATCTTTTTTTGAAAACCTTTTTGAGTTAACTCGGGTGTATTTAAAAAATAAGAAACTATACTTTTGTGAAAACGCTCAAGTGCTCGTATGTAACGAAGTCTAGATGCATTTTCTATCGCTTTTTTTGATGCTGCCATTGGAACCCTATTATTAATTTAATTGTATAATTATACACACAAAAAATGGAGAATACTTTGAAAAACATCTTTTTTACACTTTTATTACTATCTTCTGCTTTATTTGCAGACTTAAAAAATGAATTTATCACACAAGAACTACTCAATTCTAAAACACCTATCGTAGATATTAGAACACCTGGTGAGTGGAGAGAAACAGGACTTTTAAAGAATGCCATCCCTATTATGTTTTTCAATGAACGCGGTGGTTATGATCTTAATGGCTGGCTTAAAGAGCTTAATGCTAAAGTAGATACATCAAAACCTTTTGCCCTTATCTGTCACACTGGAAACCGTACATCTATGCTTGCACCATACCTTGCCAAAGAGTTAGGGTATAAGGTTATCAACCTTAAAGGTGGTATGGATTATGCAACTCGTGGTCTAAAAATGAAAACATATCGATATATGAAATAATGCCTCCCTTTCTCAAATTTCTCTTTTTTCTCACAGTTCGCATTGTTATAACATTTACAGTGCTGGGCTTTATCATCTTCTTACTATGGGGTGCATTATATCTTTTACTTATGTAAAATCTTTCTTATTACCTTTATTCATGTTAGAATATAGACAATTTACTCTGAACTAAAGGATCTCCCATGAAGTACTCACTCCCTTTTCGTTTGTGGCATTGGCTCAATGCTCTTGTTGTACTTGGACTTTTAGGAACTATTTTACTAAGAAAAACCTTTTTAAGTTGGCGAACAAATTCTGAAATCATTATGACTCAGCTTGCTGATATTAATATTATAATCACAGCTGAACAAGCTAAGATTATCGCTAAAGCGATTCGTGCTGGAATGTGGGAATGGCATATCATTTTAGGCTATGCTTTAGCATTTTTAATTCTATACAGAGTTATATTGTTTTTTAAAGATACTTCTGTAAAAACAAGTTTTCAAGCACTTTCTCTACATAAAAAGGCGGTACACTCTCTGTATTATCTTTTTTACTTTGTTCTCTTTTTTATGAGTGTAAGTGG
>JAMORK010000021.1 GCA_027063645.1 Sulfurimonas sp. | reverse complement strand
ATATAGAACAACTCAATAAAGATATTGAAGAGCTTATAAAGTCTTCAGATAAACTCTCAAAACTTAAAGAAATTGTTCCTGAATTTAATCACCAAACAAATATTTAGGGAGTGCTAGTTTAAACTAACACATGCCCCACAAACTTGCTCATATTATCCATAATCTCCCCACCCTTACGGAAGCTTAATCCACAGGCTTCGTAGGCGAAGAATACTCCTGCTTGGTATTTTTCTCCATGTACATCTTTTGGAAACTCTACATACTCTTGATAGATTTTTTTGTAGTTATCGTAAGGTCCATCAGTTTTTTCCACTAGTTGGTTGTTTTTATCTACTATGGCAGTGTTTGCACCTTCACGTCCAAATACTGACTTCTCTACCTGTTTTATGCCTTGGAGTGGCTCAAACGATGTTTTTAGAAGGTATGGTGAGTCTGGAAATAAGTCACAAAGTATTTTCATCATCCCTTTAGATTGAAAGAGTAAAGTGTATGCAGGGTTGAGTATAATCGCTTTTTGATTTTGCATAATATGAGTGAGAGTTGTTGCTAACTCTGGTTCATCTACTGCTATATCTTCCCAAGGGTAGAGTTTAAACCAGTACTCATAAGGGTTTTCATTTGCATCATAAATGCCATCATCATCAAAGTGGGTGTTTTCTAAAAACTCAAAATTTGTTACAAAACCTGCATCATTTGCCATTTGCTCTAAAAGTTTTGTGGTGACTTCCTCTTCATCATTATTTGAGATAGAGGAGAAAAGAATTTTCCAGCCATCGTAGCGTTCATCAAACTCTGATATGTCATCAAAGAGGGTAACAAGTCTTTTAAAGTTATTGCTAATAGCTTCATAGACATTGTTAAACTGCTTCTCTTCATCCATATTATTATGTTTTAAAAGAGCCCATTGCAGTAGGGCTGTCTCAAAAAGTCCAGTAGGTGTGTCTGCATTAAACTCAATGAGTTTAATATCTTCTCCATCTATACCACCAGCAAGGTCAAAACGTCCATATATATGCCAATGTACATCATTTTCCCATGACTTTTTAATCATATCTACAAGGTTAAAAGGGATGCCTATTTCAAAAAAGAGATCATTCTCTATTACATATTCTGCTGCTTGTACATACATATCGTAGAGTGTATTGACTGCTTCATAATAGTTTTCTGCCTCCTCTTGGGAAACTTCCACTAGAGCATCACTTACATACTTTGTGCCATCATTATCTGTATGCCATGAAAAGCCTAGCTCTTCTAGTGTAGCATCATCAAGGGGATTGAGATTTTGTAGTGTTAGCATAGCTTAACCTCCAAAAAAGCCACCAGAACGGCTTGAAGATCTTGAACTACTTCCAAAGAAGCTTTTTCTACTTGAGCTTTTTGCTTTAGATTTTGCTGCGGCTGAACGGCTGTATGCACTTCTATTTGCAGATGCTGAGTTTCTTGCAAAGGACTTATTGTTCATCAGGGCATTTCCTATCATATTTCCAAGTAAACTTCCCGCTGCAACAGCTAAGATAGTACCAGCTAGTCCCATACCAGCACTTCCTGATCCCTCTTGGAGTGTTTCAGAAGTTCCATTTTCTACTCTTTGGTACTCTTGCTCAGCAAGGGCTTTCATCTCAGATTCATTCATAAAACGCTCAATGGTATTGCCATTTTCATCTTTTTCACGGATGATAGCTCGACTTGGTCCATCAGTTGGCATCTCTTCAACCACAACATATTTTCCATTTGGCTGTTGCTCAATCACTAAAAATTTGTTTTGAGCCTCTTGTTGCTGTGAACATCCACTTAGCACACTCATCATAAGTATACCAGCACTTCCAAGTGCTACACCACCTGCTAGAGAAGAGATATGTTTCATTTGCTTGTTTCCTTTAGTCTGTTTTTTTTGAGAATTATAACTTTTTTTAGTTCATAATCATAAAAGGCTATACTTTTTCTACCATTATAGTAGATATCACCATGGTAGCTATATTTGTCATCATGAAGTGTAACATTCTTTTTCATTAAAAGTATCTCTCCTGCCTTATGCCCTATAGGAGAGATAAGTGTTGAAGATGCAAGAAGAGTAAATACAATAGCAGTAGAGATACTAAGTTTATGGTTTGCGTAAATAATTAAAAATCCAAATAAAAAGCTTACTATTGCATAGAGAAAGATATTTTGATTATCTGCAAAGAGAATATTGTAATAGACATCTATATTATTGGTATCTATATAGTTAAGTTTGATCCCTAAGAAGAGGAAAAAATCGAGTATAAATGTAAATAGTACACCTGCTAAAAAAGCTTGAATTATCTTACTCATCGAACTCTCCTTATTTTTTTTCTATTTATTTTTAAAAGTTTTGATGCTTTTGCTTCAAAAAGACCATCTTTGTCTTCTATTATTATATCAGCTTTTTCTTCACAAAAATTTCTATTGTACTCTTTCCCCGATTCATTGGCAGATGTAGAATAGTTCCATTGTGAGTCTCTTAATATTTGTGAGTGAAGTTTATCGGATGCGACTCTAAATGCAGTATCTTGTACTATAAAAGTTGTTCTTTTTGCACGACGGAGAAGTTTATGCTTTGATTTTGGAGTACGAAAATTGAGTGCTTGAAAGTTTTTATAAACTTTTATAAATGGCTTTGTAGAAGGTCGAGATTTAATCTTTTGAAGTTCTGTCTCATCTTGAGACAAAAAACCGACAGTGGTGTCGGTTTGTGTCAGAATGACCACTATTTTACTAGAAAGTCTTGTAGAGCTGTTGAGCTTGACCATGTGTCATCACCCATCTCATCAAGTGCTAAAATAGTTGCACGAGCTGCACTCAGTGTAGTAAAGTATGGAATACTACGTTTAAGAACCTCTTGACGAATCACAATAGCATCTTTTTTACTAGTGTTGTTATCTGAAGTGTTAATTGCCATAGCAATTTCATCATTTTTCATACTGTCTTCAATATTTGGACGACCCTCAGAGATCTTAAGAACTCTTTCACAAGGGATGCCAGCTTCCTCTAGAACAGCCTGAGTACCTTTTGTCGCTACAAGTTTGAAGCCATGTTTTACAAGTCCACGACCAATCTCTGGAGCATGTTCTTTGTCTGTATCGACAAAACTAAGAAAACATGTTCCACCTGTTGGAATTTTATTTCCTGCAGAGATTTGAGCTTTTGCAAAACTCACACCAAAGTTAGAGCTGATTCCCATAACTTCACCTGTTGATTTCATCTCTGGGCTTAGTACTAGGTCTGCTCCATAAAGTTTATGGAAAGGAAATACTGCTTCTTTTACAGAAACATGACCTTTAAGGCGAGGGCGACGAAGACCATTATGTACTTCAACAATATCATACTTATCATAGTAAGCTAAAGAACTCTCTAATGTTTCACCCATCATAACACGAGTAGCTACTTTTGCAAGAGGCATACCTGTTGCCTTAGATACAAAAGGAACAGTACGACTTGCACGTGGGTTTACTTCAATGAGATAAATCTCATCTTTGTAGATTGCATATTGAACATTCATTAGTCCAATAACTTGAAGTCCAAGTGCAATAGTTTTTGTTTGTTGTTCCACTTTTTCTATCATCTCTTGAGATAAGTTTACCGGAGGAAGTGAACAAGCAGAGTCTCCAGAGTGGATACCAGCCTCTTCAATATGTTGCATTACAGAACCGATGTAAACCTCTTTACCATCTGAGATACAATCAACATCAAGCTCAATTGCTTGATCTAAGAACTTGTCAATTAAAACAGGTGCTTCATTACTTACACTAATTGCGAGTTCCATATATTGGTTTAACTCCTCTTCAGAGTAAACAATTTTCATACCACGACCACCAAGTACAAACGATGGGCGAACAAGTACAGGGTAACCTAATTTTGCTGCAATCTCTGGAGCTTCCTCTTTTGCACGAGCAAGACCATTAGCTGGTTGTTTAAGTCCATAACGATTTACAAAGTCAGAGAACTGTTCTCTATCTTCAGCAAGATCAATTACAGCTGACGGAGTTCCTGAGATTTTTGCACCAATCTTTGTTAGCCCATCTGCAAGCTTAAGTGGCGTTTGTCCACCAAAGTGTACGATGATTCCATCTGGATTTTCATTTTCTATCACTTCACGAACATGCTCAAAATCAATTGGTTCGAAGTAAAGTACATCTGAAGTATCATAATCTGTTGAGACAGTTTCAGGGTTACAGTTGTACATAATTGTTTCAATACCCATCTCTTTAAGAGCAAATGCAGCATGAACACAACAGTAATCAAACTCAATCCCTTGACCGATACGGTTAGGTCCACCACCCAAGATAAGTACTTTTTTCTTATCGCTATGGCGTTTTGTAATATTTGGAAGTTTTGTAATGTTTGTTGTAGAGTAAAGGTATGGAGTCAATGCTTCAAACTCTGCAGAACAAGTGTCCACTTCATTATATTCTAATTCTACACCAAGTTTTTTTCTTGCATCATAGACTTCATTTTCATGGATAGTATGATTAGAATTTTTCTTTATAAGTTGAGCGATACGCTTATCTGAAAAGCCATCTACTTTTACATCTCTCATAAAATCAGCATCAAAAAGGATCTTATCTGTGATGGTTGCTTCTTTTTCTACAATCTCACTCACTTGGTATAAAAACCAAGGATCAATTTGACAAGTATCGAACATCTCTTCAATGCTCATACCACGACGGAATCCCTCTGCAACATAAAGAGCTCTATCTGCATTTGGACGACGAATCTCATGACGAATGAACTCCTCATCAGCATCGATCTCATCAAAACCACAAAGCCCTGTTTCTAAAGAACAAAGAGCTTTTTGCATAGACTCTTTAAAGGTACGACCAATCGCCATAACTTCACCAACAGACTTCATAGAAGTACTTAGTGTACTGATAGCTTCTGGAAATTTTTCAAATGTAAAACGTGGAATTTTAGTTACTACATAATCGATAACCGGTTCAAATGAAGCAGGTGTACCTGTGATGTCATTTGTGATTTCATCAAGTGTATAACCAACAGCAAGAAGTGTTGCAACTTTAGCAATAGGATACCCTGTAGCTTTTGAAGCAAGTGCAGATGAACGTGAAACGCGAGGGTTCATCTCGATAACAATCATACGACCAGTTTCTGGACAGATGGAAAACTGAACATTAGATCCACCCGTATCAACACCAATCTCTCTAAGAATAGCAAAAGAAGCATCACGCATTCTTTGGTACTCTTTGTCTGTAAGAGTAAGTGCTGGAGCTACTGTGATACTATCACCAGTATGAACACCCATAGGGTCAAAGTTTTCAATAGCACAAACGATGATACAGTTGTCCGCTTTATCTCGGATAACTTCCATCTCGTACTCTTTCCAACCAAGCATAGACTCCATAATCTCAATTTCATTTACAGGAGAAGCAGAGATACCTTCTTGTGCGAGTTTTTTGAACTCTTCCATATTGTAAGCAACACCACTTCCTCCACCAGCAAGGGTGAATGAAGCACGTGAAATAACTGGGAAACCTATCTCTTTTACAACTTCTAT
>JAMORK010000020.1 GCA_027063645.1 Sulfurimonas sp. | reverse complement strand
ATACTAAAAAAAGGGATATAAAATGTCAGATAAAAAACTAGACTTTATGGATGAAGTTGTAAATAAAGAGGGTATGAGTCGTCGTGATGCCCTTAAATTTATGGGTATATCACCAATTGCTGCAAGTGTTATTGCAAGTACTGGTAGTGGTTCTATTACAAGTGCTGAAGCATCAAGTGCTAAGGGCAAGATAGTTATCGTTGGTGGTGGTGCAGGTGGTATCATGGCTATGGCTAGATTACATTCAGCATTAGCAAATCCAGATATTACACTTATAGCTCCAAATGAGAAACATCTTTATCAACCAGGGCAAGTGTTTATGGCTGCTGGTGAGTATACATTTGAAGATATAGTAAAAGATAACAAAGACTTTATCCCTGATGATGTAAATTGGATTAAAGATGAAGTAAAAACTTTTGACCCAGATAATAACAAGCTTATTACTCGCGATGGACAAGAGATCTCTTATGATTACTTAGTTGTAGCAACAGGTCTTCAGTACCATTATGAATGGATTGAGGGTTTAACACCAGATATGATAGGTAAAAATGGTATCTCTTCTGTATATCTTAATGACCCTGAAGCTGGAACAGCAGATGGTGGTAGTATCACTTGGGATTGGTTCAATGAACTTAAAGATGCTGCAAAAGAGGGTAAAAATCCAAAAGTTATCTGTACACAACCAGCAACTCCAATCAAATGTGGTGGTGCACCTCAAAAGATTTTATATCTAAGTGATGATTACTTAAAACAAGATGGACTTACGGCTGACTTTACATTTGCAACAAATGGTAGTAAACTTTTTGGTGTACCTGCTGTAAATAAAACATTAGAAGATGAAGTACAACCTCGTTATGGAAATATTACTAATAAGTTCAAACATAACTTAGTTGCAATTGATGCTGAGAAAAAAGTGGCTACTTTTGAGCATAAGTATGAGATCCAAGGTGAGTATGACGAAGACTTAGAAGAGTATGATGTTATCAAAAAGAATGAGCGTGTAGAGATGCCATACGATTTTATCCATGTTGTACCACCTATGGCTGGTGTAGACGCTGTTGCTAACTCTAAACTAGCATGGCAAAAGGGTAGTGGTAAAGGTTGGCTTGAAGTTGATCAGTATACACTACAACACCGTCGTTATAAAAATGTATATGGTATCGGTGATATCTGTGGTGTTCCTAAAGGTAAAACTGGTGGATCAGCTCGTCATCATGGTCCTATTATGGTTGCAAACTTACTTGCTACTATGGAAGGTAAAGAGCCTAAAGAGCAATTTGATGGATATACAGTATGTCCACTCAAAACTCAATATGGTAAAATTATCTTAGCTGAGTTTAACTACAAAGGTGCAGCACCATCTTTCCCTCTTGCTGTTGGTGAGCAAAGATGGATCTGGTGGGCATTTGACCTTTATATGTTAAAACCAATGTACTGGTACCTTATGATGCGAGGTTTAATGTAGTATGAAGAGTACGATAAGAGAGATGGTAATCTTTGCCATCTTGCTTGTCCTATTAGGGTTGTCAATGCACCCTGATTTGTTAGAAAACCCACAAGAGAGATTTCAACTTCTTCAAGAAAGAGGCAATTACTTTCATCCAATTATTTATACCTTAGTTGTTTATCTAATTCTTTTTTTATTTCGATATGTAACAACAAAATTGGTGTTACTTCTAAAGAAAATAAGAAATAGATAACAATTAAACTAAACTTAAAGCTAAATTGGATAGAATTGCGAACTTTTTAGTAGAAGTATGGTCTACTATTTCAAGATTTAAGGAATATTATGTACGCAATTATTAAAAACGGTGGCAAGCAATATAAAGTTCAAGAGGGTGATATCTTATTACTTGACAAAATGTCACTTGAACCAAAAGCAACTATCGAAATTACTGAAGTTCTAGCTGTAAATGCTGGTGAACTTAAAATGGGAGCTCCATTCGTAGATGGTGCTAAAGTAACTGCTGAAGTTATCAACGAAGGTCGTGACAAGAAAGTTGTTATTTTCAAAAAACGTCGTCGTAAAGATAGTAAAGTTAAACGTGGTTTCAGAAGAGACTTCACTCGTGTTCGTATCACGAAAATAGCTGCATAAGCTTTAAAATTAATATAGGAGCATAGTATGGCACATAAGAAAGGTCAAGGTAGTACACAGAATAATCGTGACTCAGCTGGTAGAAGACTTGGTGTAAAGAAATATGGTGGAGAAGCTGTTATCGCTGGTAACATCATTATTCGTCAACGTGGAACTAAAGTTCACCCAGGTAAAAATGTAGGAATGGGAAAAGACCATACTATATTTGCTTTAGTTGATGGTGTAGTTGCGTTTGAACGTAAAGACAAAAAACGTCAACAAGTTTCAATTATACCTGCTGCATAATTCTACAATACTTGAGCTCTAAGCTCAGGTATTTTCTCTCAATACTAAGAGTTTTATAACTCTACGACAACAAATATTTAACAATTTACTTTTTATTGTCAATAGTGAATTTTTAAGTAATTAAGATTAAGGAAAACAAATGTTTACAGATAGCGTCGAACTCACAGTTAGCTCGGGAAAAGGTGGACAAGGTTGTGTTGCGTTTCGTCGTGAAAAATTTGTACTCAATGGTGGTCCAAATGGTGGTGATGGTGGAAAAGGTGGAGATATCTACTTTAGATGTGATAACAACACACATACACTTTCTCATTTTCAAAGAAGAATGCATATAAAAGCAGATGGTGGTAAACCTGGTGAGGGTTCACGTATGACTGGTAAATCTGGTGATAAAAAAGTGATCATTGTCCCACCGGGAACACAGATTCTAGATCAAGAAACTGGTGAAGTTCTTTTTGATATGCTTGTAGATGGACAAGAAGAAAAATTTCTTCAAGGTGGTAAAGGTGGTTTAGGTAACTATCACTTTAGAAGCCCAACTAATCAACGTCCAACATATGCACAACCTGGTGAAAAAGGTGAAACACGTCGTATTAAACTTGATTTGAAACTGATTGCAGATATTGGACTTGTTGGCTTTCCAAATGTTGGAAAATCAACACTTATCTCTACTGTTTCAAATGCGACACCAGAGATTGCAAATTATGAGTTTACAACACTTACACCAAAGCTTGGTCAAGTAAATATTGGAGATTACGAGTCATTTGTAATGGCTGATATTCCTGGTATTATCGGTGGAGCACACGAGGGTAAAGGACTTGGTATTCAATTTCTTCGTCATATTGAAAGAACAAAGATTCTTTTATATATGGTAGATTTAGGAAACTATAGAGATCTAAAAGAGCAGATAGATACACTTAAAGAAGAGATCAGTGCCTTTAGTGAAACTCTTGGGAACTCAAGCTATGCTATTGCCCTAACTCGTGTCGATATTATTCCACCCCAAGAGGTTGAAGAGCTTGTGAGTTCATTTTTAGAGATGTTAGGACTTGAACAAAGTAAAAAGAATGAATTTAATTTTGATGAGACTATGCCTTTTTATGTGCAAGAACATGCAGATGAGACATTAGGTTTTGATAGAGAAAAACCTTACTTAGTTGCACCGATCTCTTCTGCAACATTTAAAAATATAGAACCTTTAAAATACTCACTCTTCAATTTAGTGCAAGCTGGAAGAAAGTAGTTCTAATGAAGCGTATTGTTGTTAAGGTTGGCTCTGCTGTTTTAACACAAGATGGTACTATAGCCTTAGAGCGTATGCAATCACTTGTTGATTTTTTAGTACAATTAAAAAAAAACAATGAAGTGATTCTTGTCTCCTCTGGTGCAGTAGCAGGTGGCTATACAAAGTTAAAACTTGATCGTACTATTATTGCCAATAAACAAGCTCTTGCTGCTATTGGGCAACCTGTTTTAATGGGTAAGTATGCTAGAAAATTTAAAAAACACAATGTTCTTACAGCACAAGTACTTGTCACAGCAGCCAATCTCAAAAAAGATGATGATATAAAGCGTGTAAGAAATACAGTGGAAACACTTTTAAATAATGGCGTTCTCCCAATTGTGAATGAAAACGATGCTACCTCCACAGATGAGCTTGAAGTTGGTGATAATGATCAACTTTCAGCTTATATTACAAATAATATAAATGCAGATATGCTTATCATACTTTCAGATATTGATGCATATTATAATGCAGATCCAAGAGAAAATAAAGATGCTCAAGTATTAAAAGAGGTCCATACAATTGCCTCTGAAGAGTTAAATCGTGAAGTGACACCACATAATGTATTTGCAACGGGTGGTATAGTAACAAAACTCAAAGCTGCAGATTATCTTTTGAAAAACAATAAAGAGATGTTTTTAGCAAGTGGTTTTAATCTAGATGATGTAAAAAGTTTTACACTAGATGGTATCCACAAAGGTGGTACAATTTTTACAAAAGGAAAATAGATGAAAGTTATCTTTATGGGTACACCAGATTATGCACAAAAGATTTTAGAGAGATTGATGAGTGTAGAATCTATAGAGATAGTTTCTGTTTATACACAACCTGACAAACCAGTTGGGCGTAAAAAGCTCCTTACTCCTCCCCCTGTAAAAGTTACAGCTCAAGAGAACGGTATAGCTGTTTACCAACCAAATCGTTTGAGAGATGAAGAGGTAGTGGCAGAACTTTTAAAGCAAGAATGTGATTTTATTGTAGTAGCAGCTTATGGACAGATATTGCCTCTTGCTATTTTAAATCATGCTCCTTGTATTAACCTTCATGCTTCGATCTTACCTCAGTATCGTGGAGCAAGTCCAATCCAGCAAACACTACTCAATGGTGATAAACTAACAGGTGTAACAGCGATGTTAATGGAAGAGGGCTTAGACACAGGAGATATACTCAAAATTTCTACATTAGAAGTTTCTGATGATGAGATGGTTGCATCTTTATTTGAAAAACTAACAGATATTGCTTGTGATCTTACTGTTGATGTTTTAGAAAACTTTAGCTCTTTTACACCACAAAAACAAGATGATTCAAAAGCTACACACTGCAAAAAAATAACTAAAGCAGATGGTGAAGTGACTTTTAATGATGCACAAGAACTTTACAATAAGTACAGAGCTTTTACTCCATGGCCTGGCATCTATCTCTCAAGTGGACTAAAACTCAAAGAGATGAAACTTCTTGAGAATGCAAGTACAAATATAGCTGGAAAAATTTTAGAGATTACAAAAAAAAGCATAACTGTTGGATGCGAGCAGGGAAGTTTAGAGATTCTTCGTGTTCAAGCTCCTTCAAAAAAAGAGGTTGATATACTTTCTTACATTAACGGTAAAAGATTGAGTATTGAAGATAGTTTATCTTAAGAGCATAGACTCTACACAACTTTATATAAAACAACAACTTAAAAAGAAACATCTAACTCCCCCTTGTGCAGTATATACAAGAAAGCAAACAAATGGCATTGGTAGTCGTGATAACTCTTGGAACGGATTAGAGGGGAATCTCTTTTTATCTTTTGCTTTATCGTTAAAAGAGTTACCACAAGATTTGAAACTTGAATCTGCTTCCATATATTTTTCTTACCTCCTCAAAGAAGCTCTTCATTCTTTTGGTTCTGATGTATGGATTAAATGGCCTAATGATTTTTATATAAAAGAAAAAAAAATAGGGGGCATGATAACAAATATAGTTGATGATACTCTTGTCTGTGGTGTTGGTATAAATTTACTCAATGCACCACAAGGGTTTGAAAAACTTGATGTTATAATCTCTATAGAAGATTTATTAGAAAAATATTTCCTAAATATAGAAAAAAAGATTTCATGGAAGCAAGTTTTTAGCAAATATAAGCTAGAATTTTATAAGAATCAAAACTTTTCTACACATACAAATAATTTAAGAATATCATTAGCTGATGCACAACTTTTAGAAGATGGCTCAGTGATGATAAATGGCGAGAGGATATACAGTCTAAGATGAGTGAAGTAATAGTAATTGCAAATCAAAAAGGTGGAGTAGGTAAGACTACTACTGCCGTAAATTTAGCTGCTTCACTTGCCGTGGCTGAAAAAAAAGTACTTCTTATAGATTCAGATCCACAAGCAAACGCGACAACCTCTTTAGGGTTTCATAGAAATGATTATGAGTTTAATATCTATCATGTTCTTATCGGTACAAAAAAACTTAAAGATATTATTTTAAAATCTGACTTACCTACACTGCATCTAGCTCCATCGAACATTGGTCTTGTTGGAATTGAGAAAGAGTACTATGATGCAGATAATGCTAAAGGACGTGAACTCGTACTGAAAAAAGCGATAGCAAATGTCAAAAAAGATTATGACTATATTATTATAGATTCTCCACCGGCACTTGGACCAATGACAATCAATGCACTCTCAGCATCAAACTCAGTGATTATTCCAATCCAGTGTGAATTTTTTGCATTAGAGGGTTTAGCACAACTTTTAAATACGGTGAAGCTTGTAAGAAAATCAATCAATCCAAAGCTCACTATCAAAGGTTTTGTGCCAACGATGTTTTCTTCTCAAAACAACCTTTCAAAACAGGTATTCGCAGATTTACGTCAGCACTTTAAAGGGAAACTTTTTAAAGATGAACAAGATAAATATATAGTAGTACCAAGAAATGTAAAACTTGCAGAGTCTCCATCTTTTGGAAAACCTGCAATTTTATACGATGTAAAATCAAGCGGTTCAATCGCTTACCAAAATTTAGCACAAGCAATAATAGGATAGATGTAAAGTGAAGAGTCAAAAACTAGGTCGTGGATTAGATGCACTATTGGGTGAAATGGATGAAGCTTATGAAAATGAAGGTTCTCAAAAAGACAGTGTATTAGAGATATCTTTAAAAGAGATCCGTCCTAACCCTTTTCAGCCAAGAAAAAACTTTGATGAAGATGCTTTGGCTGAACTTGCAGAATCGATTAAAAATGATGGCTTATTACAACCAATTGTTGTAACTGAAGATATAGATGGCTATGTGATTATTGCAGGTGAGAGACGTTTTCGTGCATCAAAACTTGCAAAACTAAAAGAGATTCGTGCTATCGTATTAAATGCTGATGAACAAAAAATGCGTCAGTTTGCTCTTATTGAAAATATTCAACGTGAAGAGTTAAACTCTGTAGAGTTAGCAGATTCATATCAAGAACTTCTAAAACTTCATGATATGACACACGAAGAGCTCTCAGGTGTGATTCATAAAAGTAGAACACATATAACAAATACACTACGCTTATTACAACTTTCACAAAAAACTCAAAAAGCACTTATTGAGAAAAAGATTACAGCTGGACATGCAAAAGTATTAGTTGGTCTAGATGAAAAAACACAACAGCTTATTGTAAACTCTATTATTGGGCAAAAATTAAGTGTTCGTGAAGTTGAAGCTATGATAAAAAATATGAAAACTACACCTGCAAAACAAATGCCAATAGTATCATCAAAAAGTTTTAACTTTACATCTGTAAAAGAAAAATTTACTGACTTAGGATTTAAAGTAAAAACCTCTTCAAATAAATTAACACTAGAGTTTGATGATGAAGCACAAATTGAAGAATTTATGAATTTCTTCTCAAAATAACTCAAAAAAAGCTCCTATTTTTTTCTCAAAAATATCTAAAATATAAAATTCTTTAATTTTTTCGTCTAGTTTAACTATCCTTTCAATTTAATAGTAGTATAATCTCGCAACTTTTAGGAGGTGCTATGTTAGATATAAATCCGATACTACTTTTGGCTACATTTGTTGTATTTCTTTCGCTTATAGCCGTTCTAAACAGTTGGCTTTATAACCCTTTATTTGCTTACATGAATAAACGTGATGATGATATTAAAAAAGATCTTGCAAAAGTTGGATCAAATGATGCAGAAATCAACGAGTTACATGCAAAAGCAGAGAGTATTGTTATGAATGCTAAACTGGAAGCTGCGGCCCTAAGAGAAAAAGTTATTGCGGATGCTAAGGAATTGGCAGATAGTAAGTTAGAGGCAAAGCGTGCTGAACTTGCAGCAGAATATTTAGAATTTGAAAAATCACTTGCAGATTCTAAAGAACAGTTAACAAGTGACTTGATGAATCAAGTTCCTGTGTTTAAAGAAGCTGTCAAAGCTAAATTTAGTCAAATATAAGGATGTGATGTGAGTAGAATTTTAGTACTTATGCTAATGATATCAACTTATGCATTAGCATCTGAAGCTGAACATGCAGGAACAGATATAGTACAACGTACTGTGAACTTTTTACTGTTCGCTGGTCTTGTTTGGTATTTAGTTGGTGAACCAGTAAAGAGTTACTTTGCTGCAAGAAGTCAAGCAATTGCTGATGACTTGAAAAAGGTTCAAGAAAAATTAAATGAATCAATAACTCTAAAGAAAGATGCATTAGCGAAAATTACTGATGCTGAAAAGTTTGCTCAAGAGTTAATGGTTACAGCAAAAAAAGAGAATAAAATTATCAACGATAATATAATGTCACAATGTGATATGGAACTTGAAACTTTAGGAAAACACCATGTGTCAGTAATGGAGTTTGAACAAAGAAATATGGTTCGTAATGTTGTTGAAGATATAATGAAAGAAACATTATCTCAAACTGCTGAGAGTTTTGATAAAGAAGCAATGGCTAATGTTATCTTGAAGAAGGTGGCATAGTATGGAAGAGTTAATAGCGAAAAAGTATATCAAAGCTTTAACAAAAGACACAGATATAGAATCAATTGAAAATATGACTACTATTTTTTCTGCTTTGGCAGAAGCTTTTAGTGATACTAAATTCAATGCAGTTATGGACAACCCAGATGTGGCTATTGCTGATAAATCAGCAATTTTATTAGATGCAGTGAAAGCTGCTAACTCTGATAAAATAAACAACTTTATTAAGCTTCTTGCTGAAAACAAACGTATTGATATAATTCCTGCAATTGCAGTTGAATTAGAAAAAAGCGTAGAAGATGCAACGAAAACTTATGAAGGTATTGTATATAGCAACAGTGATATTGATGCTAAAGTAGTATCTGAATTAAGTAGCGGCTTAAGTAAGAAATTTGATTCAACAATATCTCTTCAAAATGTTAAAAGTGATTTTAACGGAATTAAAGTAGGTGTTGATAGTCTTGGTATAGAAATTAATTTTTCTAAAGATAGAATCGATAGTCAAATTATAGAACATATAATTAAAGCAATTTAACTTCATAGAGAGGAGAACAAATAGTGGTAGCAAAAATTCAAGCTGATGAAATCAGCTCAATAATTAAAGAGCGTATCGATAACTTTGAACTAAGTGTTGATATTAATGAAACTGGTAAGATTGTTTCTTATGCTGATGGTGTTGCTCAAGTTTACGGACTTAGCAATGTAATGGCAGGAGAGATGGTAGAGTTCGAAGATGGAACACAAGGTTTAGTACTTAACCTTGAAGAGAGCAGCGTAGGTTGTGTTATCTTAGGTTCTGGAGATCAACTACGTGAGGGCATGAGTGTTAAGCGTCTTGGGAAACTTTTACGTGTTCCAGTTGGTGATGCACTTCTTGGTCGTGTTGTAAATGCACTTGGTGAACCAATTGATGGTAAAGGTCCAATTGAGACTTCTGAAACTCGTTTTGTTGAAGAAAAAGCTCCTGGAATCATGAATCGTAAATCTGTTCATGAGCCTTTAGCAACTGGTATTAAAGCAATCGATGCACTTGTTCCAATTGGACGTGGTCAACGTGAGCTTATCATTGGTGACCGCCAAACTGGTAAAACTACTGTTGCACTAGATACTATCATTAACCAAAAGGGTAATGGTGTTGTTTGTGTATACGTAGCAATCGGTCAAAAAGAATCAACTGTTGCACAAATTGTTCGTCGTTTAGAAGAACATGGTGCATTAGAGTATACAATTATTGTATCTGCAACTGCTGCTGAAGCTGCTGCACTTCAATTTTTAGCTCCATATACTGGTGTTACTATGGGAGAATACTTCCGTGATAATGCACGTCATGGTCTTATTGTATATGATGATCTTTCTAAGCATGCAGTTGCTTACCGTGAGATGTCACTTATCCTTCGTCGTCCTCCAGGTCGTGAAGCATATCCAGGGGATGTTTTCTATGTTCACTCTCGTCTTCTTGAGCGTGCTGCAAAACTTTCTGATGAAGAGGGAGCAGGTTCTTTAACAGCTCTTCCAATTATTGAGACTCAAGCGGGTGATGTTGCGGCATATATCCCAACGAATGTTATCTCAATTACTGATGGTCAAATCTTCTTAGAAACTGACCTTTTCAACTCGGGTGTTCGTCCAGCAATTAATGTTGGTCTTTCAGTTTCTCGTGTTGGTGGTGCTGCACAAATTAAAGCTACTAAGCAAGTTGCTGGTACTTTACGTCTTGACCTTGCACAGTATCGTGAACTTCAAGCTTTTGCTCAATTTGCATCTGATCTTGATGAAGTTTCTCGTAACCAACTTGAACGTGGACAAAGAATGGTTGAAGTTCTTAAACAAGGGCCTTTCTCACCACTTTCAGCTGAAAAACAAGTTGCAATCATTTTCGCAGGAAATGAAGGTTTCTTAGACGCATTTGATGCTTCTAATGTTGTTCGTTATGAGTCTGAGTTATATCCATTCATCGAAGCTTCTTATCCTCAAATTTTTGAGAATATCAGAAGTGCATCTAAAGTTGATGATGAAACAAAAGCATTATTAATGAAAGCACTTGAAGAGTTTACAGCTAGCTTTGTAGCTAACTAAGGATACAACAATGGCAAACTTGAAAGATATTCAAAGACAGATAAAGAGTGTTAGTAATACTCAAAAAACAACACGTGCGATGAAGCTAGTTTCGACTGCTAAACTTCGCCGTGCTGAAGAGTTAGCTAGACGCTCACGTTTATATGCTGACAAGATGAATCAGGTAATTGCCGAAATAGCTGGACGTATTAAGTGTAGCAAAGTTGGAGGAATTGAAAATCGTTGTTTTAACAAGATTGAAAATCCAAAGATGGTTGACATTGTTTTTGTTACTGCAGATAAAGGTTTATGTGGTGGGTTTAATATTCAAACTATTAAAGCTGTTAAAAAACTTTTAAAAGAGTATAAAGAACAAAATGTAAAAGTACGTTTACGTGGAATCGGTAAAAAAGGTATTGAATTTTTCAACTATAATGAAGTTGAGATGTTTGACACTGTGTTAAACTTAAGTTCAAAACCAGACAAAGTTAGATCTGATAAATTTATTGCTACTTCTATTGAAGATTACAAAGATGGAAAAATCGATGCTCTTCATGTAGTATATAATGGGTATAAAAATATGATAACTCAAGAGTTACATGTAAGAAAAGTTTTACCTATTGATACTGAGAGTTTTGAGTGTGGTCAAGAACAACACACTTCAATGCTAGAAGTAGAAGCACAAGATGAAGAGAAAATGCTCGACTCTTTAGTAAATAAATATGTTGAGTATAACATGTACTATTCTCTTATTGATTCAGTTGCTGCTGAACACTCTGCACGTATGCAGGCGATGGATACAGCAACGAACAATGCTAAAGAGATGGTGAAATCACTTAATGTACAGTTTAATAAAGCGCGTCAAGCTGCTATTACTACAGAGCTGATAGAAATTATCAGTGGTGTGGAGTCTATGAAATAATGGAGAAAAATATGATTGGAAAAATTAGCCAGGTAATGGGTCCTGTTGTTGATGTTGATTTTGATGGATATCTTCCTGTAATCAACGAAGCAATCGAAGTTAAAGTTAATTTAGAAGGTAGCGAGCACCGTTTAGTGCTTGAAGTTGCTGCTCACTTAGGTGATGGCCGTGTTAGAACAATCGCTATGGATATGAGTGAAGGTTTAGTTCGTGGTATGGATGCTACAGCTACAGGTGCTCCTATTAAAGTACCAGTTGGAGAGAAAGTTCTTGGACGTATCTTCAATGTTATTGGTGAAACTATCGATGGTGGAGAAGCAATTTCTGATGCACCTGAATGGTCTATTCACCGTGCACCTCCAGCATTAGTTGATCAATCGACTACTACAGAGATGTTTGAAACTGGTATCAAAGTTGTTGACTTACTTGCTCCTTATGCTAAGGGTGGTAAAGTTGGACTATTTGGTGGTGCTGGTGTTGGTAAAACAGTTATTATCATGGAGCTTATTCACAATGTTGCTCATGGTCATGATGGTTTATCAGTTTTTGCTGGTGTTGGTGAAAGAACTCGTGAAGGAAATGACCTTTACTACGAGATGAAAGAATCGAATGTACTTGATAAAGTTGCACTGTGCTACGGTCAAATGTCTGAGCCTCCAGGAGCACGTAACCGTATCGCTCTTACTGGTATTACTATGGCTGAGTATTTCCGTGATGAGAAGGGACTTGATGTACTTATGTTCATCGATAATATCTTCCGTTTCGCACAATCAGGTTCAGAGATGTCAGCACTTCTTGGTCGTATCCCTTCAGCAGTTGGTTACCAACCAACACTTGCTCGTGAAATGGGTGCTTTACAAGATAGAATTACATCTACAAAAACTGGTTCAATTACTTCTGTTCAAGCGGTATATGTACCAGCGGATGACTTAACTGACCCGGCTCCAGCTTCTGTTTTTGCTCACTTAGATGCAACAACAGTACTTAACCGTAAAATTGCTGAAAAAGGTATCTATCCTGCAGTTGATCCACTTGATTCAACTTCAAGATTACTTGATCCACAAATTTTAGGTGAAGAGCATTATAGTATTGCTCGTGGTGTTCAACAAACACTTCAAAAATATAAAGATCTTCAAGATATCATTGCGATTCTTGGTATGGATGAGCTTAGTGAAGATGACAAAAATGTTGTTGAACGTGCTCGTAAAATTGAGAAATTCCTTTCTCAACCATTCTTTGTTGCTGAAGTATTTACAGGTGCTCCTGGTAAATATGTTAAACTTGAAGATACTATCGCTGGTTTCAAAGGGATTCTTGAAGGTCAATATGATCACATGTCTGAAAACTCTTTCTACATGGTTGGTAGTATGGATGAAGCTATCGCTAAACACGAGAAAAACACTAGTAAATAAGTGTTACTAAAAGGACTGTAATGGATAAGTTTAAACTTGAAATCCTAACACCTAATGGCGAAATCTATAATGGTGAAGCTGTAAGTGTTATTCTCCCTGGTGAAGAGGGAGAGTTTGGCGTTTTAGCAGGACATGCTTCTCTAACAACTTTGTTAGAAGCAGGTGTTGTAGATGTTGAAAAAGAAGATAAATCAGTCGAATCAATCTTAATCAACTGGGGTGTTGTTCAAGTTGATGAAGAAAAAGTTATTGTTTTAGTTGAAGGTGCTGTTGCCATTCGTGGTGAGAGTGAAAGTGAAATTGCTAATGCACTCGAAGATGCTAAGAAACTTATCAGTGATATTGCGGATGCAAATCCTGCTATCGCTGCTGTTTCTGCAAAAATTGAATCTGCGGCACAAAACTTACTTTAATAATGATAAACAATTTAATCGATTTTTATCTTAAAAGTCACCCTGTTACTATAGGTGTACTTGCTCTTTTAGCAGTATATTTTATAGTTTTAAACTGGGTGTTCTTCTACCGCTATTTTTCTCTTAATAGTTGGCTTTCAACGGAGAGTAACTCATTAGAGTCTCTCCTAATGGGAGCTTCAACTGTTAACGAAAACTCTTTTTTAAATAATTTTATTAAAACTAGTTCAATTGTTTCAAAAGAAGTTTTAGCTCTTGGGATGTTAGCTGCAACAAAAGAGGCGACAAAAGGTCTCTCTATCCTTTCTATTTTCGCTTCAACTACACCTTTTATAGGTCTCTTTGGTACAGTTGTGTCTATCTTGGATACCTTTACTCATATAGGACAAACAACAGGAAGTATGACGGTTATTGCTAGTGGTGTGAGTGATGCACTTGTTGCAACTGCAGCTGGTATATTTGTAGCTATTTTTGCATATACTTACCATCAAATACTCAAACGTAAGTCTTTTGAACTTGTTTCATACTTACAGATGCAAAGTGATGCGATACTCGCTCGTAAAGTGTAGTTATGGTTTACGATTGGGATGATAAACCAGAGTTAAATATAACTCCGCTTGTAGATGTAATGCTAGTGTTGCTGGCAATTCTTATGGTGATTGCCCCAAATATTGTTTTTGAAGAAAATATTAAACTTCCTCAAGGGTCTGTTACTAAGCAGATCTCAAAAATTCCACCTGTACATATAACAATAGATCAAGACAAAGTTTTAAAAGTGAACAAAGAGATTTTCTTACTCAATAATTTTGTTGAAAATTTTTACAAAAAATCGAGTGAGTTTGATTTAAAAGCAACTGTTCTCATCAGTGCAGATAAAAGCCTAGATTATGGGATAGTGATGTCGGTGTTGGCTGCTGTAAAACGTGCAGGATTCACAGAGGTATCATTAGCTACCAATGGCTAGAAATAATACTTACTTTTACCTAAGTGGATTTATAGCAATCTCACTTTTCCTCTTTTTTTTAGCAATGTTTGTTACAATGCTTTTTAAATCATCTAAGATAGATACTTATGCATTTAACAAAGATAATTATGTTTCCATCTCTATGGATATGATTCCAGTAAAAACAAAATCAACAAAAAAACATACTCAGTCAAAACCAATTGAGCAAGCAAGCCAAGAGATAAGTGAAGATGTAGATGTCAATGATCTGTTTAATGATGTATGGACAAAGAAAATTACAAAATCTAAGCCAAAAGCAACAAATAAACGACATATTGATGCTATTAAGCAAAAGATAAAAACAACACAAGAAAATAGTGTTGAATCTCTTTCAAAGAAAATTGAAAGTCTTGATACAAGCAAGAACAATGATGAGAATTCTGCACAATCGAGTGCGAACGAAGTAAATGAATATTTAGCTAAAATTCAGGCAATTGTTTATAAAAATTTTCATGTGCCGGCAAATTCTCAAGGCTATAGTGTACGGGCAGTAATTGAGCTTAATGCACTTGGAAAAATGATTGATTTTCGAATATTAAATTATTCTGCTAATGATGCATTAAATGCTCAGGCAGATATGATGAAAGAAAAATTGAGAAATATTGTTTTCCCAATAAATCCAGACAATAAAAGTAGTAGAACAATAGTGATACTGAAATCTAAGGAGTAAATATTGAAATTTTTTCTAACATTATTAATGGCATTTAGCCTATCTTATGGAGCTGATGCAACCATAGAAGTGATTAAAAAAGTTGAAGCATTACCATCTATGGCAATTGAAGATGCTTCAAAAGATTATGATGATACATTTAAATTGCGTTTTTTTAAGATGCTTGTAGCAGATATGAATGTACTTTCTTTATTTAATGTTGATCGTCATCACCGTTTGGTAGACTTTGATGATTCTAGTGTTGTTGTTGAAAATAAAGATATGGCTTATGTTCTTCGATATAAGATGTTTGAAGATGATAATGGAGCTCTTAATATAAATACTAAGCTCCTTCAAAATGATGAAGTAAAATTTGTAAAAAATTATAAGGTGAGTAGAAAAGATATATATATGTTTATATCTCATGCTATTGCTTATGATATTAACGAGTTTATGGGTGAGCCATCAGTTGCATGGATGAAACGTAAGGTGATTTTTTCACGAGTTGTTGCACCTAGAAAAAGTGAAATCATTATTGCAGATTATACACTTACTTATCAGCACTCTATAATCAAGGGTGGTTTTAATATCTTTCCTAAATGGGCTAATAGTGCTCAAAATGCTTTTTATTATACTTCGTTAAGTGCAAAAGTACCTACATTAAAATATGTCAATATTAAAACGGGTAAAGTTTCAAGTGTTATATCTTCAGATGGGATGATGATTTGTTCCGATGTGAGTGATGATGGCAATACTCTTTTGTTAACGATGGCAAAGTCTGGACAACCAGATATCTTCTCTTATAATATTAAAACGAAAAAGTACCATCGTGAAACTACTTATGGTGGTATTGATGTAAATGCTCAATTTAGAGACAGAAATTCTATAGTATTTATCTCTAATCGTTTAGGGTATCCAAATGTTTTTTCTAAAGAACTTGGTTCTAATGAGGTTGAGCAGATGGTGTATTATGGTAGAAGCAACTCTGCATGTTCTGCTCACGGTGAGTATATTGTTTACAAAGCACGTGAAACTTCAAATGCATTTAGTCAAAATACATTTAATTTACATCTTATCAGTACAAAAACAGATTTTATACGTCGTTTAACTGCTACTGGGGTAAATGAGTTTCCTCGATTCTCAAAAGATGGAGATGCGATTATATTTATTAAAAATTATAAGGCTCAAAGTTCTATTGGAATTATAAGATTAAATCATAATAAAAACTATTTATTTCCTTTGAAATTTGGTAGAGTTCAAGCAATGGACTGGTAGAAAAATACCCTTTTTTAGAAAAAAAACTAAAAAAGGAAATATCTTTTTAGTGCATTAGTGTTTTTTAGGTATAATAATTTAATTTTAAATATCGAGGAATAAGTATGAAAAGTATAGTACTTTCTAGTGTTGTAACAGCACTTTTAGTTTTTAGTGGATGTAGTGATAAAAAACCAGCAGTTGATGAAAAAGCTCAAACTCAAGAAGTAGTTCAAGAAGTTGCAATTGTTGAGACTGAAACTGTAGCAACAGACGATAGCATGGTAAATGCAAATGCAGGACATCTAAGTATGTCTCAAATTGAAAGTAAATTACCAACTATATACTTTGCATTTGATAAATATAACATCACTTCTGATATGCAAGCAAAAGTTGATGCAGCCGTAGAACTTGGTAAAAATGAAGCATTACAATACAGTGTAAAACTTGAAGGTAACTGTGATGAGTGGGGTAGTGATGAGTATAACTTCGCACTAGGTCTCAAACGTGCTAATGCTGTAAAACAAGCTATTGTTGCTGAAGGTATTGATGCTTCACGTATCGCTATGGTAAGTTACGGTGAATCAAATCCAGTTTGTACAGAAAAAACACAAGAGTGCTGGGCTAAAAACCGTCGCGTAGATTTTAAACTTCTTCCTTAGTATAGTAACTATATGAAAAAGAGTATACTAGTTGTAGGTCTTACAACTCTTGTACCACTTCTCCTTCTCAGTGCTGAACCGTCTGCGTTTGGTGCTGGTGATCTTAACAATCCTAAGCCTTATGGCTTAACTTCAAATGAAAAAGTTATTCTTGAAACAAAACAAAAATTACATACTATTGCAGTAAAGAGTAATAATCAAGCAAATGAAGTAGATTCTTTAAGAGAAAGATTAGATGGTCTTCAGAGTATTATTGAGAGTTTAAGTCGTAAAGCACACAACAATAAAATCAATCTTCAAAAATTACAAGAACAAAATTCATTAAAAAGTCAAAATAGTGATGAGTATGAAAAACGTTTAAGTGATGTAGTACAAAACAATACTGATAGTATTGAAAAAACGAAACTCATTGTCACAGAGATGAGTACACTTGTTGATCAAATAAATAAAGACTATGTTACAAAAGCAGAGTTTAACTCTTTAGTTCGTGATGTCAATAAATTTAAAGAGTTGATGGCTAAAGAGCTAAAACACGGCACACCATCTACTGTTACAAGTAAAAAGTCTAGTGCTGATCTTTATAATGAAGCAAAAAAATTATTTGATAAAAAGTATTATACTAAAGCGATAGAAAACTATGAACTTTTAATCAAACGTAAATATAAGCCAGCTTATGCACATTATATGATTGGTGAGATGAATTATAGACGCAAAAATTATGCAAATGCACTTTCTTATTTTAAAAAAAGCACAGCATTGTATTCGAAAGCTTCCTATATGCCAACTTTAATGTTGCATTCTGCTATATCAATGGATAAAACAGGGGATAAAAAACATGCTAAAGCATTTTATAAAGCGATAGTATCTAAATATCCTCAATCCAAAGAAGCAAAAGAAGCTAAAAAACATCTATAATAATATAATAGGACCTCTCTTTTTCAGCCCTATTATATAATATTATGATAAAATCCCAAAAAATAAAACAAAGGTTTTAACAATGGCAATTGAAGCAAATCAAATTGTATCTTTAGAATATGAAGTACGTGATGGTGATAAAGTAGTAGATAGTAATGTTGGTGGTGCACCATTAGTTTTCATGTATGGAAAAGGTCAAATTATTCCAGGTTTAGAAGCTGGTATTGAAAAGATGGAGATTGGTGAAAAAGCTGATATTCTTGTTAAACCTGCTGATGCTTATGGTGAGTACAATGCAGATGCAACTCAAGAAGTTCCTGCTGATCAATTCGCTGGTATTGATTTAGAAGTTGGTATGACACTTTATGGTCAAGGTGAAGATGGTGGAACTGTTCAAGTAACAGTAAAAGAGATTAAAGAAGATACTGTTGTAATCGACTTTAATCACCCTTTAGCTGGAAAAGATCTTATGTTTACAGTTACTGTAAACAATGTAAGAGAAGCTACTGCTGAAGAAGCGATGACTGGTGTTCCAGCTGAAAATAAACAAGAAGATGATGGATGTTGTGGAACTGGTGGCGGCAGCGGCTGTGGATGTCACTAATTTTATAACTGCTTCAGATGCCTCTTCTAAGGCATTTAAAACAGCTTCACTTCTTAAAACACTTACAGTCAATGCTCTTATTATGGGAGAAGAGGGTGTAGGTAAGAGAAGTTTGGCTTCTTATATACTTCCTGATGCATCTGTTATTGATGCATCAAACTTCGAAGAACTACTCCTAGCTTTAGAGAGTGCTAATGAAATCATTATTACAAACATAGATACATCACCAAACTTAAGTAGATTGATGAATGCCATCTCTATGCGACCTTTAAGGGTGATAGCTACTGCAAAGCAAGCTTTTAATAATGAACTTCTTGATGAACTCTTTAGTGTGAAATTTGATATTCCACCTTTAAGTGAGAGAACCGAAGATATAACCCCTTTAATCAAAAAATTTGCACTAGAAGCATCTATGCTTTTTGGTGGAAGTGATAGATTTAATATAAAAAAATTGAAACCCGATTTGTCTAAAAATGCTAGTTCATTACGTAGACAAGTGATGATTAGCTATCTTTTACATGATATTAAAGATAGTGAACTCATGGATATTATAGAAAACTATCTTGCTCCTAAGCTTGGCTCAAATAGTGATTATAGAAATTTTCTCTATCTTTATGAAACGCCACTTATACGTGCAGGATTAAAAAAATTTAAATCTCAACTGCAACTTTCAGATAGATTAGGTTTAAATAGAAATACATTAAGAAAAAAAATAGCAGATAATAAAGAACATTTAGAAGGAGAGTAAAATGAGTAAAATAGCAATGATTTTTGCAGGGCAAGGTAGTCAAGCAGTAGGTATGGGGAAAGATTTTTATGAGAACTCTGAAGTAGCTCGTGAGATGTTTGATAAAGCTGGTGAAAGAATTGGAGTGGACTTTAAAGAGCTTATCTTTGAAGAGAATGAAAAACTTTCTCAAACAGCTTATACACAGCCAGCTATCCTTTTGGTACAGATGATAGCATACAAACTTTTTAGTGATGCTTGTCCAGATGTGAAAGCTGAGCTTTTCTTAGGGCACTCTCTTGGTGAATTTTCAGCTTTATGTGCCTCAGGTGCTATTGATTATGTAGACGCTGTAGAGCTTGTGCATAACCGTGGTAAACTTATGCAAGAAGCTTGTGATGACATAAATGCAGGTATGATGGTACTTGTTGGCTTAGATGATGCAAGTGTTGAGAAAGTGTGTGCTGATGCACAAGCTGAGGGTAAAAAAGTGTGGCCTGCTAATTATAACCAAGATGGGCAACTTGTTGTGGCTGGTATGAAGTCTGATCTACAAAGTTTAGAGCAAACTTTTAAAGATGCTGGTGCAAAACGTGCCCTTCTTTTAGATATGTCTGTAGCATCTCACTGTGAGCTTTTAACCCCTGCACAAGCACCTTTAGCTGAATTAATGGAAAAAATGGTTTCAGATAGTTTTACAGCACCAATTGTTTCAAATGTTACAACTCAGAAGTATGCTACAAAAGCAGAGGCTGTAGCACTCTTAAAAGATCAACTTGTTAAGCCTGTAAAATACAAACAGTCTATTTTAGCAGTTGCTCCAGAACTTGATATGGCTATAGAGTTTGGTAATGGGATAACGCTTAAAGGTTTAAATCGTAGAATTGCTAAAGAGTTAAAAACACTTAACATCTCTGATATGGCTTCTTTAGAAAAAGTTAAAGAGGAGATTTGCTCTTAATATGAGAGTAACTCTTGCACAAATTGCCCCTAAGTTAAACAGATCTAACTTAGAGGCAATCACTACTACAATAAAAGAGCATAAAGATTCGAGTGATTTGATTGTCTTTCCTGAACTCTCACTTAGTGGCTATATGCTTCAAGATAAGCTTACAGAAGATGCTTGGAGCATAGATGAACTTAATACACTAAGAGAGCTGAGTAAAGATCTAGATATAGTAGTTGGTGGAGCTATGAAAGAGGAGGGGCATTTTAGAAATGCTGCTCTTTATTTCTCTGATGGCGTTTTTGTGAGTGAACATCATAAGGTACACTTACCAAACTATGGGATGTTTGAAGAGGCTCGTTACTTTGAAGCAGGTGATATTTTTGAGAGCTTTATGGTGAGAGAAAAAAGAGTCTCAATGGTAGTATGTGAAGATCTATGGCATAAAGATGTCCACCACGATTTAATAGAGCAAAACCCTGACTTAATTGTAGCTCTTGTAGCATCTCCTGCTCGAGGTTTTAGTGATGATGGCTTAGAGATAGAAGATAAATGGTATGAGATTATAAAAACAGTGGCCGCAGAGTGTAAGGCAACATTATTGTTTGTCAATCGTGTCGGTTTTGAAGATGGACTTGGCTTTTGGGGTGGTAGTTGTATTGTCGATGCAACTGGAGATATAGTAGAAAAACTAGAGAAATTTAAAACAAAAATTGAAACATTTGAGGTAAAAATATGAAAATAGCAATTATGGGTGCGATGCCAGAAGAGGTAGCACCAATTTTAGAAAAACTTGGTGAGTATACAACAACAGAGTATGCTGGAAATAAATACTACGAAGCAACTTACAAAGGTGTAGAACTAGTGATAGCTTACTCTAAGATAGGTAAAGTTTTCTCAACACTT
Source organism: Sulfurimonas sp. (assembly GCA_027063645.1). Classification (GTDB taxonomy): domain Bacteria; phylum Campylobacterota; class Campylobacteria; order Campylobacterales; family Sulfurimonadaceae; genus Sulfurimonas. The sequence continues at coordinate 9,499 of JAMORK010000020.1, read as the reverse complement.
ACAGCAACAACAATGATAGAGCATTTTGGAGCACAAAAACTTCTTTTCTCTGGTGTTGCAGGAGCGATTAGTCCAAGTTTAAAAGTGGGTGATCTGATTGTAGCTACAAAGCTTTCTCAACATGACTTAGATATTACAGCATTTGGACACCCATTTGGATATGTACCAGAGGGTGCTGTATTTGTTGAAGCAGATACTCAAATGATAGCTATGAGTAAAAAGGTAGCAGATGAGATGGGTAAAAGTGTGCAAGAGGGTATCATCGCTACTGGTGATCAGTTTGTAGCCAATGAAGAGCGTAAAAACTGGATAGGTAAAGAGTTTGGTGCTGATGCTCTAGAGATGGAAGGGGCTAGTGTTGCTGTGGTCTGTGATGCTTTAGATGTTCCTTTTTTCATCCTTCGTGCCATAAGTGATGCAGCCGATATGGATGCAAGCTTTAGCTTTGATGAGTTCCTAGAAACAAGTGCGGTTGAGTCAGCAGAGTTTGTTATGAAGATGGTAGATAAGGTAATTGCTGCTTAATGGGTGTTAAACTCTCTAAAAAAATTATGTCGCGTTTAGGCAAGACAAATGCTGAATTTAAACTCATAGAAGAGGGTGATAAGATTCTTGTTGGTCTCTCTGGCGGAAAAGATTCACTCACTATGATTCATGCGATGAAAGAGCAGCAACGCCGAGCTCCTTTTGAGTTTGAATTTGTTGCTGTAACCATTGGGTATGGGATGGGTGAAAACTTTGATGCACTTGCAAAACATTGTGAAGAAAATGGGATTAAGCATGTTATTCGTGATACAAAAACTTATGAACTTGCAAAAGAGAAGATTCGTAAAAACTCCTCTTTTTGTAGTTTTTTCTCTCGTATGAGAAGAGGGTATCTTTACTCAGTAGCAAAAGAGCTAGGGTGCAATAAAGTAGCACTTGGTCATCATATGGATGATGCAGCAGAGAGCTTTTTTATGAACTTTATTTACAATGGACAGATGCGTTCTTTAGCTCCTAAATACACGGCGGAGAATGGTCTTGTGGTAATTCGCCCCCTGATTCAGATGAGAGAACGCCAACTCATCGCGTTTGTGCAAGATAATAAGATTGAAGCTATAGGTGATGAAGCTTGTCCAGCTATGCGTTTTGATGTAAAAATGCCCCATGCAAGAGCAAGCATGAAAGTGATGCTAGCAAAATTAGAACAAGAATTTCCTCAGCTTTTTACATCTTTAAATGCTGCTTTTAAGAACATAAGTGTCGATAGCTTTTTTATGAGTGAAAAAGAGGAAAATCTCTTAGAAGATCAAAAACCCTCTTCATAAACTACAACGGTACCCGCAAGTAAATCATGTAGTCCCCGTTTATCTTTTCTAAACGCCACTATAATAAAACCTATGAGAAATGCGAAGGTTGAGGCTATGTAGCCAAACGAGCGGGTGATGGCTTGTGTGTTTGTTATATCTTGGAGAGTTTTAGCATCTACTATTTTAATATGAACAAATTTTTTCCCAGGTGTAGCACCTCTCCATCGTTTCCAAAAGAGCATTGTAACAACTAAGACTGCTATTTCAAAAAGTAGTTCCCATTTGAGTGAGGTTTGTGGTTGAGAATCGAGTGCATGGGTATTACCACTCATTGCCATTTGTAAGTTTTGTTGGTATTGTGAAAAATCAAACCAGTGGCCATCACTTAAAAAGTAGATGATTATGCCAACTGGTAAGGCAAGAAAGAGAGTATCTAAAAATGAAGCGATAAAACGGATCCAAAAACCCGCATATTGAGGTGTTTTTTGCAAGCTTACTTCCTTAAGATACTTTTCTGCCTCGTAAGAGGCAAGCTTTAGTGCCTCAGCGGCTAGCGCAATAAAGATGGGCTTTTGCTCATCTTTATGTTATACATGATAGTTGGGCGCTTCTTGTGTGATAATTACATCATGAACATGAGATTCTTTAAGACCAGCAGATGTGATCTCTACAAACTCAGATTTATCCCAGAACATCTCTATAGTTTCACTTCCACAGTAACCCATAGATGCACGAAGACCACCCATCATTTGGTGAACGATGCCTGCTATAGAACCACGGAATGGTACACGACCTTCAATTCCTTCTGGAACAAGTTTATCGGCAGCAGTTCCCTCTTGGAAATAACGGTCGTTTGAACCTTTTTGCATAGCACCAATTGAACCCATACCACGGTATGATTTGTATTGACGTCCTTGGAACATAATAGTCTCACCAGGAGACTCTTCTGTACCTGCTAAAAGTGAACCAGCCATTACACATGAAGCACCAACAGCTAGAGCTTTTGAGATATCTCCAGAGTATTTAATACCACCATCAGCGATAACAGGAACACCATGTTTACGAGCAGCTTGTGCACACTCATCAATTGCAGAGATTTGTGGAACACCAACACCAGCTACGATACGAGTAGTACAGATAGAACCAGGCCCGATACCAACTTTCACAGCATCAGCTCCCGCTTCAATAAGTGCCTCAACAGCCTCTTTTGTAGCGATATTACCAGCAATGATATCTACTTCCATACTCTCTTTGATTTTACGAACAGTATCTAAAATACCTTTTGAATGACCATGAGCAGAATCAAGTACAAGTACATCTACACCAGCATCTACAAGAGCTTTAGCACGATCATACTGTCCAACACCAATCGCTGCACCAACCACTAAACGACCAAAAGCATCTTTGTTTGAGTTAGGGTACTCAATACGTTTTTTGATATCTTTGATTGTGATAAGACCTTTTAAAAATCCCTCTTCATCAATGATAGGAAGTTTTTCAATCTTGTGTTTATGCATAATATCAGCAGCATCATCTAAAGAGATCCCTTTTGTAGCAGTTATAAGTGGCATAACTGTCATCACTTCACTTGCAAGTTTACGCATATCTTTTTCAAAATGCATATCACGATTTGTTAAAATACCAAGAAGTTTATTGTGACCATCTACAACAGGAACGCCAGAGATTTTAAACTCATTCATAAGTGCTTCAGCATCAGCTAAAGTAGCATCAGGATGAACAAAAATAGGATCGATGATGATTCCACTTTCACTTTTCTTTACTTTTTTTACTTGTTTACATTGTGTCTCAATATCCATATTTTTATGGATAATACCAATACCACCAAGTCTAGCCATAGCGATAGCAGCACGGTATTCTGTTACTGTATCCATAGCAGCTGAAACCATAGGTATTTTTAGGGAAATATTACGAGTAAGTTTTGTTTCTAGTGAAACCTCTTTTGGTAGTACTTCAGAGTATTGTGGTACTAAAAGTACATCTTCAAATGTTAGGGCGCGTTTACGAATTCTCATGGTTATCCTTTGTAGTTAATTTGTTTTTCTAAGCTGAGTGAGCCATCAAATAGTGTTTGTTCATCATATGCTGAAGCGATAAGTTGGAGTCCAACTGGCATACCATCAGCATTTTTCATAATTGGTAATGAAAGGGCAGGGAGTCCTGCAAGGTTTACTGAAATTGTATAGATATCACTAAGGTACATATCCATAGGGTTTTCAAGCTCTCCAAATTTATTTGCAACCGTTGGTGCAACAGGGGAGAGGATTAAATCTACCTCTTCAAAGATTTTTGCATACTCATCTTTGATGATGTGTCGTGTTTTTTGAGCTTTTACATAGTAAGCTTCGTAGTATCCACTAGAGAGTACAAAGTTACCAAGTAAAATACGGCGTTTTACTTCATCTCCAAAACCTTCACTTCTTGTGTTTATGAAAGTCTCTTCAAGATTTTTACCCTCTACACGGTTACCGTAACGGATACCATCATAACGAGCAAGATTTGTTGTAGCTTCGGCAGTTGCTGTAATGTAATATGCAGAGATATCAAACTTCGCATCCATCATCTCTTTTTCAACTATGGTATGTCCAGCGGCTTTAAGAGCTTCTATCGCTTTTGCATAAGCATTTTTAACATCTTGGCTCGCATTTTCTACATACTTTGGAAGAGTTGCAATAGTAAGTTTTCTCTCACCATTAAGGTTTGGTGTTACTTTGTCATCTTTTTGAGCATTTGTAGAGTCTTTTTTATCGCTTCCACTAATGATGTCATAAAGAATCGCTGCATCTTCAACATTTTGTGTCATTGGGCCAATCTGATCAAGACTTGAAGCATAAGCTCCTAAACCATAACGAGATACACGACCATAAGTTGGTTTCATCCCTACAATTCCACAAAATGCAGCAGGTTGACGAATAGATCCACCAGTATCGCTTCCAAGTGCGGCTATGGCAAGACCAGCTCCAACAGCAGCAGCAGATCCTCCTGAGCTTCCACCAGGAACACACTCAGCATTATGAGGATTTTGAGTTTTGCCATAAAAACTAGATTCTGTTGTAGAACCCATAGCAAATTCATCCATATTGACACGACCAAATGGGCTAAGTCCAGCTTCACTCATCTTCTCAATCACTGTTGCATTGTAAGGTGCAATGTATCCTTGAAGTATCTTACTTCCAGAAGTAACAGACCACTCTTTGACCTGAATGTTATCTTTGATGGCAATAGGAACACCTTCACCAACACTCTTTATATCTATGTAAGCATTAAGTTCAGGTCTTGCTTCGATTTTAGCTTTTAGTTCATCTTTAAATTTGTTAAGTTCATCTTTGCTCAGTGATAGAGCTTCTTTTAATGTAATCACTAAACTTCCTTTTTAAATTTTTTCACTGCGAGTATGCCAAGTGCAATTACTCCAAATATGACACCAATAGTTGCCAAAATGAAGTTAAAGCTTACAGGCTCTGCAAAATTAGGCACTTACAACCTCTTCACAGCGTTTACATGTACAATCTGGTTCACTTGCTTGGAATTTCCAACAACGTGGACATTTATATGCTGTTGCTTTAGTAATTGTGAATGTATCTTCATCTACTTTGAAACTTCCAAGAATCTCTTCTTCTGGTTTATCTTCAAGTACACCACTTACAACAAACCAATCTTCAGCATCAGTTGTATCCATATCAAGTGCTACTTTTGATTCTGTAAAGATAACAAGCTCTAAAGTTGATTTGATAATCTTCTCTTTTTTGAGTCCATCTACAACAGAACCAAAACCTTCACGAGCTTTTGTCATATAGGCTGCATCAAAACTGCTTTCACCACTTTCAATACCATTATAAGTCATGTCAAAGATAGATTCTGCACCATCTGTTACAACTTTTGGAGCATTTTCTACAATCTCATCAGCTGTATATGTAAGAATTGGAGCCATAAGTAAAAGTAAAGAGCGAGTGATCATCGCCATAGCACTTTGACTTGAACGACGACGAGCAGAATCTTGTGCATTACAGTAGAGGTTGTCTTTTGTCATATCTATATACATTCCACTGAGCTCATTTGCAATGAAGTTGTTGAGTGTACTCATACCATTTACAAAGTTATACTCTGCAAATGATTTGTGAACATCACCAAGTACTTGACTAGCAACATTTAAAATCCACTTATCAAGAGCACCCATCTCCTCATAAGGAGTGAGTGTTTCTAAGTCATTGATGTTTGCAAGCATAATTCTAAAGGTATTTCTTAGTTTTCTATAGTTTTCACTTATCTGTTTTAAGATGCCTTGAGAGATTTTTAAGTCCCCTTGGTAATCAGATGAAGCTACCCAAAGACGAAGAATTTCACTTCCGTACTCTTTGAGAACTTTTTCAGGGGCAATAACATTCCCTTTTGATTTAGACATCTTCTCACCTTTGTCATCTACTGTGAAACCGTGAGTTAAAACACCTTTGTATGGTGCTTGATGCTCAACTGCACAAGAGAGGAAAAGTGAAGATTGGAACCAACCGCGATGTTGGTCACTTCCTTCTACATAAAGGTCTGCTTGGTATTTTCCAGCATCATAGTTACGAGATTTAAGTACTGAGTTCCAAGTAGAACCTGAGTCAAACCATACATCTAAGATGTCGCTTACTTTTTCAAGTTCGTCTGCTTTATAACCAGAACCAGGGTAAAGAAGTTCTTCTATGCTCATTGAGTACCAAGCATCACTCCCTTTCATCTCAAAAATCATCGCTACATAGTTAAGTACTTTTTCATCTAAAATGACTTCACCTGTTGCTTTAACTCTAAAAAATGCGATAGGAACACCCCAATCACGTTGACGAGATATACACCAATCAGGACGATTCTCAACCATAGAAGTGAGGCGTTTTCTTCCTGTTTCAGGGATAAAAAGTGTTTTTTCAACTTCACTAAGAGCATTTTCTCTGAGTGTTTCATTTTGACCCTCTGGCGTTCCATCTACAGAGATAAACCACTGACGAGTTGCACGGTAGATAAGAGGTGTATGACTTCTCCAACAATGTGGATAGGAGTGCATAAACTTACCAACTTTAAGTACGGCATCACCCATGAGTGCCAAAAGATCTTCATTAGATTTAAAGATGTGGCGACCAACAAAATCTTCACCATTTGGAATAAGACCATCGCGAACTACACTCTCATCGTAACATCCAGTTTCATCAACTGGCATTACAACTTCAAGGTCATAACGAAGTCCAACACGGTAATCATCTTCACCATGTCCAGGAGCAGTATGAACACAACCTGTACCATTGTCAATTAAAACATGATCACCAAGTACTAAACGTGACTCACGATTGTTGAGTGGGTTAATAGCTACTAAGTTTTCAAATGCAGTTGCATCAAACTCTTTTGCGATTGTGCCACTGAGAACTTCATCTTCCACGAGGGCATTTAAAAGCTCTTTAGCTACGATGAAACCATCAGTAGTAAGAACATATTTTTCTTCAGGATTAAGTGATATACCAGTATTTGCTGGGATAGTCCATGGTGTTGTTGTCCAGATAACAGGAGCAGCTTTACCCTCTATGCCTAGTTTTGCTTTAGCATGATCGTTTAGCTCAAACGCCACAAACATAGAGTAATCTTCTTTATCTTCGTACTCTACTTCTGCTTCTGCAAGTGCAGTTCTTTCAGCCCAAGACCAAAAAACAGGTTTACTTCTTTCAATAAGAAGCCCTTTTTTTGCAACAGAACAAAGTGTACGGTAGATGTTTGCTTCAAAACGGTAGTCCATAGTGACATAAGGTTTTTCCCAGTCAGCTAAGATACCAAGAGTTTTAAACTCCTCTTTTTGAATCTCAACAAACTTACGTGCATGTTCACGACAAAGTTTACGAATCTCATGAGTCTCTAAAAGCTCTTTTTTCTTTTTCCCACCAAGTTTTTTCTCAACTTGTTGCTCAATTGGAAGACCATGACAGTCCCAACCTGGAGTAAAACGTACAGATTTACCATCGAAGTAGTTATGTTTAACGATGATATCTTTGAGTACTTTGTTGAGTGCATGACCGATGTGGATATGCCCATTTGCATAAGGGGGACCATCATGAAGTGTAAAGCTAGGTGCATCTTTGCGGTTTGCTTTCATCTTTTCATAGACTTTGTTGTCATCCCAAGCTTTATAGCGTTTAGGTTCGTTGTTGATTAGATTACCACGCATGGCAAAATTTGTTGTCGGTAGTAGTAGTGTGTCTTTGTAGTCCATCTCTGCCTCAAATTGTATTAAAAAGTTTTGCATTATATCTTCAATGTGTTTAAAAGCTCATAAAAGCGCTATAATAACCCAAATAAATATAAGGTAAAACTCGTATGAAACTCCATCTTATCTTCATCGGTAACAAATTTGTATATAACAGGTCTCTTAAAGAGTATGTTTTAAGAAAAATAGAGCAAAAAGTACATTTTATAGACTCAATCACTTACTTTAAAGAGAGCGATAATTCACTCTTTTTATACTTAGAAGAGGAGCTCAATTCTGATGATAAAATCATTATTGTAACTACAAAAAAGCACTTTTCTACTGTTGGTAAACTTATATGTACTGTTACAAGTGATAATCAAATACTTAAAGAGAATATGCTTATACCTCAAAAAACATCTCTATTTGAGCAGGGGAGTTACCTTTTAGAGTATAAAAACTCTTTTACAAATGTTTTACAAATTGATGAAGAACAAAAGATGCCTGAAGTGTTGATGCAGAGTCATACATCAAATGCGACACTTCATGTTTTTGATGAGGTTAAAGAGACACTGAGTGCTATCTTAAATCCAATAGCCCAGACATATGAAGTACATATAAATGTTACTAAAGAGATAGAAGGGTGGCTAAGAGTTGATATATCGAGCAATAAATATGGAGATATATCGAAGTTTATAGAATCAGCTAAACAACTGTTACCCAAAAACCTTATAGCTGCATCAAATGTTGTGGCATATATTATAGAGAGACTCTCATCTGCAAATAAACGAGTAAGTTTTGCCGAGAGTTGTACTGGTGGATTACTCTCTTACTATTTTACAAAAAATAATGGAGCTTCTACTATTTTAGATGGAGCTTTAGTGACTTATTCAAATTCACTAAAAGAGAACTGGCTTGCAGTAAGCCATGAAGTAATAGAGAAAGAGGGTGCTGTAAGTGCTGAGGTAGTTAAAGAGATGAGTGAGGGTGTACTTAATGTAAGTGATGCAGATTATGCACTCTCTATAAGTGGCATCGCTGGAGATGGTGGGGGAACTGAACTTAAACCTGTTGGTACTGTATTTATTGGGGTTCGAAGTAAAACACAACATAAAGAGGTACATCTTCATTTACAAGGAGATAGAAACTATGTACAGCATCAAAGTGCTCTGCATGCTATAAAAATGCTAATTTTAATCGATAAAGAGATGTTTTTCTAAATTTGTACAAAAATATCTTGACATATAAAATTGATTTGTCTATAATTTCGACCTCTTAACATTAAGAGACAAAATGTCTTGTTAGCTCAGCTGGTAGAGCACGTCACTTTTAATGATGTGGCCGATGGTTCGAATCCATCACAGGACACCATTTTTAAATTAAAAACACTATATGCGGTGGTAGTTCAGTTGGTTAGAATACCTGCCTGTCACGCAGGGGGTCGCGAGTTCGAGTCTCGTCCACCGCGCCATAGATTTTGTTTATTTGCACTTCAGCTTTAAGCTCACATACTTAATGTATGCTTCGCTCAAAACTTTAGCACAACTAATGCAAAAATCGTTTTTAATTTGGATGGGCGCTTAGCTCAGTTGGTAGAGCGCTACCCTTACAAGGTAGATGTCACTGGTTCGAGTCCAGTAGTGCCCACCATTATTACAAAAACAAAAAACCCATTCAAGGGCGCTTAGCTCAGTTGGTAGAGCGCTACCCTTACAAGGTAGATGTCACTGGTTCGAGTCCAGTAGTGCCCACCATTTTTTGTTTACAAACCTTTTGTTTATGAAAGAAAGTGACCCTTTCGTCTAGTGGCCAAGGACACTATCACTTCATGGTAGTAACAGAGGTTCAAATCCTTTAGGGGTCGCCATAAATTGGTGTAACAAATCTTATTTTATATGCGCGGTGGTAGTTCAGTTGGTTAGAATACCTGCCTGTCACGCAGGGGGTCGCGAGTTCGAGTCTCGTCCACCGCGCCACTTCTTTT
>JAMORK010000019.1 GCA_027063645.1 Sulfurimonas sp. | reverse complement strand
TCCGAACCCAGAAGCTAAGCCCCTCATCGCTGATAATACTGCAGGTTTCACTTGTGGGAATGTAGGTCGCTGCCTAGTTCGTCAATCAATACTCTTTCTTACTTTATTTAATCATACTTTTAAATCTTACAACTTGCTTTATAGACAACTAATTACATTTAAGATATTATTCTTAAAAAATAGGAACTGCTATATGACTACAGTAAATCCAAATATAGATCCATCTTGGAAAAATGTTTTAGAATCAGAATTTACTAAAGAGTATTTTTCTCATCTTAAAGCATTTTTAGTAGAAGAGGAAAAAGTACATAAGGTTTTTCCTAAAAATAAAGATATATTTAGAGCTTACAATACAACAAATTTTGAAGATGTAAAAGTGATTATCATTGGGCAAGATCCGTATCATGGGGATAATCAGGCACATGGGCTTGCTTTTTCTGTAAACAAGGAAGAAAAACTACCTCCATCATTAGTCAATATTTTTAAAGAGCTTATAGATGATATGGGTTGTAGTATGCCAAGTTCAGGATACTTGATACAATGGGCAGAGCAGGGTGTCTTTTTAATTAATGCTGTGCTAAGTGTTCAAGCACATAAAGCAGGTTCTCACAGAGGGCAAGGGTGGGAGAACTTTACTGATGCAACGATAAAAGCTTTAAGTGAAAAAAGAGAAAATCTTGTTTTTATTTTGTGGGGGAAACCAGCTCAGATGAAAGAGAAACTGATTGATACCTCTAAACATCTTGTTTTAAAAGCTCCCCATCCATCGCCACTTTCATCTTATAGAGGTTTTTTTGGCTCAAAACCCTTTTCTCAAACAAATGATTACTTGAGTAAGCATGGTATTAAGCCTATAGATTGGTGCCTTACTTAACAAGAAACTCAGCACTTACTGCTAAATGGTCTGAATACCCTTTTCCTTTGTGCTTACGAGGTTTTCTCCAGCTCATCTGCCATCTATAGAAACCTTTACCTTTAAGAAGATATGGTGATTTAAATGATTCTATAGAACCTTCTATATACTCTATTGTATTTTTTTGTAGTAGTGATTGAGATATTAAAATATTATCGAGGGCTTCTTTTTTACCTCGAAAAATATATGTGTATCTTTCTGCTTTCTCTGTATCATACCAGAGATTATAAAAGTTTTTAGATACAAATTTTACTTGAGATGCTTTATCTTTTTGTTTTTTTGTTCTTAAAATATCATTGATACCTGTTCTTCCATTTGTATCATTATGTCTTCTTTTTCTTTTAAATTTAATATTCTCTTCATAGTCTGAATTAAAGTCTCCAAGAAGGATGATATTTTTGTCATAGCCTAGAGTATCTATGCGTTTACGAAGTGCTTTTGCTGAGACTATGCGCATACTTTCAGGTCCAGACTTACTTTTCCAGTGGTTAACAAAGAGATAAAGAGGCTGTTTATCTATAATAAATTTGAGTTCAAGTATATTTCTATATTTATAAGATGATGTAACATATATCTCACGTGTTGTAGCAAAAGGGTATTTACTTAAAACGGCAACTTTTACTGTTGTACTTTTGCGATTAGCTATTTTATAGTACTTATAGTAGAGTCCTTGGCGTTTGAGAGTATATCGTAGGTCTTTGAGTGCTTGAAGTGATTCTATCTCTTGAAGAGCGATGATATCTGCATCTATATCTTTGATCACTTTTGCAGTATTTTTCAGTTTGATAGTATAATTTTTTTTGTTCCACTGTGAAGAGGTGTTTGGGATATACTCTTTATATTCATGACCATCGCGTTTAAGGTCAAAAAGGTTTTCTACATTATATGTTGCTATTTTCAAGTGAGTCTCTCCAAATAGGTGAGTGATAAGTAAGAGTAGTAAAACAAGATGTTTCACTACTTAATACCATTTAAACGCAGGAGTTGATCTGTATCGGCATCTCTACCCATAAGTTCTCTAAAAAGAATCTCCATACTTTTGGCACCACCACCTTTGAGAACAATTTCTAAGTATTTTTTAGCAGTATCAGAGTTAAATATCCCCTCATCAACAACCTTGTAAAAAGCATCGGCACTTAATACCTCTGCCCATTTGTAACTGTAATATCCAGCAGCATAGCCACCTGCAAAGATATGTGCAAAACCATTTTGAAATTTATTATAAGATGGTGTTTTTATAAGAGCTGTTTCTTCTCTTATGGAGTTGAGTAACTCTTGAACTTGCTCCCCTTGGTAAAGTTTTGAGTGAAGTTTAAAATCAAAGAGTGAAAATTCTAGTTGTCTTAGCATCCCCATAGCAGAGAGAAAGTTTTTACTTCGTACAAGTTTTTCTATCATCTCATTGGGGATAACTTGGGAGGTTTCGTGATGCTTTGCAAAGAGTTTAAGAACCTTTGGCTCATAAGCAAAATTTTCTAAGAATTGTGAAGGAAACTCTACAGCATCCCACTCTACACCATTTACACCACTGACTTCATTCTCATTTACATCACTTAAGAGGTGATGGATAGTATGGCCCATTTCGTGAAAGAGTGTCACTACATCATCATGGCGAAGTAAAGATGGGGAAGTGTCACTTGATGGTGGAAAATTACATACTATAAAAGCAGAAGCAAATTGCTCTTTTCCTTGTTCATCTTTATGGTGTGATTGCCAGTTGTGCATCCATGCACCACCGCGTTTTGATTCTCTTGCTTCTAAATCAAGGAATAACTTAGCTTTAAGAGTACCATTTAAGTATAACTCGTAGCTAAAAGCTTTTTCATCCCATAGCGTTTCATCGCATCTCTTAAATTCTAATCCAAATAGCTGTTCTAAAAAGGAGAACATTCCATTGACTACGGAGTGTTGTTCAAAGTATGGTCTGTATAATTCCTCATCAATGTCATATTGATCGCGTTTAAGTAGTTCACTATAAAAGGCAGTATCGTGACTTTTAAGTTTTTTCTTTGCAAATTTTTCTAAAGAACTAAATTCATTTTTTGCTTGTTCTTTTGAATTTTGAAGTAATTTTTCTAAAAAACTTACAACACTATTTTCATCTTTTGCCATTTTTTGAGCAAGAGAGTATTGTGCATAGTTTTCAAAGCCTAAAAGTTGTGCCATCTGGTTTTTCTGAAGTAGTATTTCATCAATAATTGCAGTATTTTGAGGAGCACGAGTTACATATGCACGGTAAAGCTCCTCTCTGATATTTTCATTTTTCCCGTAAGTCATATAGGCTATATATGATGGCATTTGAAGTGTAAATTTATATTTTACAACTCCATCTTCTTCAAATTTAGCATTTTCTATCTCACTCTCTGGTAAACCATCTATATCTGCTTCATCTGTAATAATATACTCATATGCATTTGTCGCATCTAAAAGATTTTGAGAAAAGTTGTTTGAGAGTTCACTCAGTTTTATATTGATCTCTTGGAGTTTTTCTTTTGTTTTTTTATCGAGGTGGGCACCACTTAACTCAAAACTTTGAATATTGAGAGTTAATACCCTAAGTTGTTCATAGTTAAGTTTTTTTTCCTCTTTTTTGAGTATCTCTTTATAGGCATTATATATATCTAAGTTTTGTGAGAGTTGTGTTGAGTACTCTGTTATGATGGGTAAAGATTCAGTATAAACTTTTTGAGTTTGTTCTGAGTTGTTGACTGCATTGAGGTGAGAGAGTGGTGTAAAAAAAAGTTCTAGTTTCTCCTCCATTATCTCCATCGGTTTTACAAAGCTTGTATAAGTTTTTTCCTCTTGTTTTAGAAGTACATCTACTGTTTCATTGTTTGTTTTGATAATCTCTTTGAGATGAGTTATAAAATTCTCTAAGTCACATTTAAATGGTAAAAATTTATTCATATATTAATCCTCTTCATCGCGTTTTTGTTTGATTGCTCCAAATTTATTTATGAGTATATCATCATATTTATTTGCAAAGTTAAGGAGTCTTTGTATAGCAGTTTTTCCCTCCTCTTTTGTGAGAGAAGAATCTACTATAAGGTAAGAGAGATAGATACTGTTTTCATTGATAGAAAACTGTAAATAGGAGAGCTCATTATTTTGTTCTAAGAGATAATCATACACTTTATCTATATTGTTTTTTGGAATAGCACATAGTTTTGCATCCCCTATGATGATACCATTTTCATAATAGTTTATGTCTATACGAGCACTTCCTTTATCTATTCTCCATGATGATTGACTTCTACGGGAGAGAGTTACATTTATGTCAAGTGATTCTAAGATCTCTTCTAAAAGTTTTGTTGCTCCAGTGGGTGTATAACCTTTTCTTCGTAGTCTTGCAATTTCAAGTTTCACCCCACATTTAGGACAGTAGTCTTTAGAAATAGTTTGCTCAGGAATGAGGTTCTTACATGAAGGACATTTTATAATGTTTATAGTATTAAGAGATTTAAAAGCATCTATCGCTTCTTGTATATAAAAATAGGGGAGTGAAAATCCAAGGTTATTTGCATTCTGTATGATGAAGGTATTGACACCTATAACATCTCCTTGCATATTGAGAAGGGGGCCACCACTATTTCCAGGGTTGATTGCAGCATCAATTTGGATATACTCTAAATCACCTTGGAGTCTTGATGCACGTGAGACTATCCCCTCTGTCGCTGTGTAGTTAAGCCCATAAGGATGACCGATTGCTATAGTTGTGTCACCATCTTCTACAATATTCTTTGAGAGAGACAAGGCTATACTTGGAGCTTCAAATTTATAAGATATAAAAGCTAAGTCAAAATATGGGTCATCATAGATAACAGGGGCAATAGTTCTTTGTACTTTCTTTGCACTGATTACTACCTCTTTTAAACCACTTACAACATGTGAATTTGTTATGATGATATCATCGATGATAAATCCAGTACCGGTTCCATATGGGGTCATTATCTGGATGATATTATCTATGTATTTTTCTAAAATATGTTGAGTGTTCATTAGAGCTCCTCAAAATTGAGTGTTTGAAAGTTGAGATAAAAACTATTACTAAAATCATTGAGTGAATCAAAGTTTAGATCTTCTGTAAAACTTTCTAAAGACCTATAAGTATCTTGGTGCTTAGAGATAATAGTATTAATTCTATTGACAATAAGACGTTTTGAAAAAGTGTTTGTTTTAGTATCATAGAGTGTAGTGTAAGATAGAGAATGAAAATAGTCTGCATTTTGAACCTCTACTAAGAGATGTAGTAACTCTCTTGCAGCGGGATTTAGTCCATAGTTATACAGTACATTAAAAGCGATATACTGATAGATTGTAGGGATGATTTGTAGGTATCGGTTATTTTTATACCATCTTACTTTGGTAAGAGATTCATTTATAAAATTTACAACATCATTAAAAGAGGATTTTTCTAAAGGATTAAAAGTGTATTTAGCCTTATAAAAATTACTTGAAAACTCTTCAAATTGTAATTGTCTGAGTTTATCTGTATATGATTTTAGCTCTTTATTTTTTGCCTCAAAATTTGTATTTTCATTAGAAAAATAATCAAGAAGTGTTTTTGAAAGTTTTTGACTAATTGTATATTTCGGGACAAGAAGATAATCAATCTTAAAAAGAAGGTTAAGATATAAAAAGGATTGCATCGTCGCATTGTCATTGGATGGAAGTGCTGCAATTTTTGCTTCTAGTTGAGTGATGCTAGTTTGGAGAAAATGATACTTTATCTCTAGATCTTCTTTATCAAGTTTCTCAAGGTGTTGTATATCTTCAAGAGGAATGTCACAAAACTCACTTTTAATATGTTCTTTGTCAAAGTCAGCATTGAGAGCAATTTCACGAAGTGGAAAAAAAACTTTTTGAGGACTCATCGTTAGATTATCATGATAGAGTTTTATCATAATATACTCTTCATTCGAGAAATATTTTGCATAAGTAAGTTGGTAGTTTCTCTCTAAGATGTAGCGTTTAAGAGCAACATTGATATTGGCTTTTTTCACTATGATAGCTTCTGCATAAAGATGCTCTTTTGTGATATGCCCTTTTATTTTGGCACAGCCTTGGTAGAGTGTAAAATAAAGTTTTTCTCTCTCTATATAATATGTGATGTTGTCATTTGAGAGATCATTGTTATAGTTTATAAGTGATTGAAAGAAAAGTTCATATGCATTGAGTATATCACCTGCTTCAAATGCTTCATAAGATTGGATGAAAAGTTTTTCTTCATCTTTTGCAATATGTGCATTAATGCCTCTACCGAATGTATGTTTTTGTTCTTGTGTCGTTTGGAAAAAATTTAGCCAGCTCATTTAGGTACTTTATGAATAATTATAAAAGATATTATAGTGAGTTAAGTTGAAAAATGGGTAAGAGATGAGAGTGGGAAGAGAAGAATAATCCCCACTCTCGTATAGAGCTTTATATGAAATATATTTTAAGCGTATAAATCTCTATTTTGTAGAGAATTTATAGTCAAGTTGTGCCCAGAATACTTGTTTGTC
>JAMORK010000018.1 GCA_027063645.1 Sulfurimonas sp. | reverse complement strand
GCTTTTTTCGTATCTTCAATCCCATAACGACCATCATATCTATCTTCATCATTTGGTTTTCCATCACTCACAATAAGCAGAAGTTTATTGGCACTCTGCTGTTTATCGAGTATCTTCGTTGCTTCACGAATAGCTGCACCCATACGAGTATAGTACTCTGGTTTTATGGTGTCAATTCGCCCACGAATTAAATCATTATATCTATCTTTAAAATTTTTAATAATATGAAAATAGACCTTTTTGTTTTGCAAAGAGGAGAAAGTATAGATAGCAAACTTATCTTCAAGCTTCTCTAATGCCTCACCAAACACCATCAAAGAGTCTTTGATAACATCGATGATACGAACCTCTTGAGTAATTCCACCCTCAGTAGAGAGTGAAATATCAGCAAGTAAAAGTGTTGCCATATCTCGCGTTTTTCGCTCATAAGTGGTATAAAACTTCTGATGGTGCATAGATTTGTCTTGATGGGAAGTGTACTCTATCCAGCTATCTATATCTATCTCATCACCGTAAGGGAGTTTATCGTTTTTGATACGATCAAGTTTTAAAAGGTCTAACTCTCTGTGGATTTTCCTTACAGTTTTTGTAAGTCTTGCAGGGAGTGCCATCGGTACTACATTCATCGTCACATGAGGTAAAATGCGAGCATAATTTTTGAGATAATCACCCTTTTTATAATCCCACTCATCAACATAATGCCCTTTCCCTAAAGGGTAGATAATGGTCTCATCTACTTGCAACTCTAAATCCATCTTAATTCTAGCAGAGAGATTTGCCTGTTTTTGCCCTATGGTTATCTCGTCTAAATCCTCAGCATGATAAAGAGCATCTTCATCAAAACTATCATCTTCACATCTATCGACATTAACCTGCTCAAAAATACTCATAAGTGATTCAGGGAGAAATGCCAAGAAGCCATCTGTTTCATGCTTGTCATCTATCTGCTCAGTCTGCTTCTTCATCTGTAACTCTTCAGCTTTTTCGTCACCCTCATCACGAGTTGGCTCCTCCTCATCACTCTCACCATTTTTTGCTTTTTTAAGGGTAAGAGCTGAAGGGTAGATCCATAAAGGGCTTGGGTGTGCATCTATTAAATCTTCTTCACTTAAGTTTTCTAAAGATTTAATATATGACAACTCTTCATATTTATGTGTCAGTTGATTGATGGCGTTTTCATAAAATAGTTTAAAACCACTATATTTCTGTACTAAATATTCACTTGCTTTTCTGTTTTGATAAAGTATATTTGCATCATCTTTATCTACAGCTATTGCCATTGCAACAAGCCAATAATAGAGCATCTCATTCTCTTGTTTTGTACTAAAGTAAGCGAGTGATGATGGAAGATAAAGTGAGTTATCATCTTGCCATGTTAAAAAGAACTCTTTACCTAAAAATGAAAGTTTTTCTAAAAGTGTACGAGAGATTTCAAGTGTGCGTTTATCTGTTACACGAAGTTCTTTAGCTTTTTCACCACCTAAAAGGCGATGAAAAATACTTAAAGTGTTACTAATATCTTCAAAATTAACGCGAGCATCTTCGTCGAATTTATGAACTTTTTTGTTGAGATACTTATCCCAAACTTTGCCCATACTCTCCTCAAACTCTAGCCAATAATGAAGCATTTAATAAACCCTATGCCTCTTCTTTTACGAAGAAACTAGAGAAGTACGTTAAAAGACCAGTAAATACAAGTAAACCAAATCCTAAACGAACCATATAGATACCCTCAATAGACTCTTGAGACTCCATAAATCCAATAAGATCAGTTCCAACTCTTTGGTCAAATATTTGCACAAGACCTGCAGCACTTAATGCTAAAGTAAGCCCCATCATACCGATATTCATCATCCAAAAAGATGTTAACTCTACTTTTTGAGCTTTTTTAGAGTTTCCATGTGGACGACCTCTTAAAATTGGCATTGCATAAGATATAACCGTAAAGACGATCATAATATAAGCACCATAAAAAGAGAGGTGACCATGTGCAGCTGTAAGTTGTGTACCATGAGTGTACATGTTTACAGGAGCTAAAGTATGGAAGAATCCCCAAACACCAGCACCAATAAACGCCATTACTGCTGTACCTTTAGCCCATGTAAGAGCCATCTCATTATCATGCTGAATCTTTCTATCTCTCGCCATAGAAAATGCGAAAAGAATCATAAGTAAAAAGGGTACAGGTTCAACTGCTGAAGAGATAGACCCAATCCATAACCAGTACTCAGGTGCTCCCATATAGAAGAAGTGATGCCCAGTTCCTAAAATTCCAGATACCATAGTCATAGCGATGATAAGGTATAACCATTTATCGATGTGCTCTCTATCTACACCCGTAGTTTTGATAAGAACAAACGCTAAAATAGCTCCAAGAATTAACTCCCATGTAGCTTCAACCCAAAGGTGTACTGTAAACCACCAGAAAAATTTATCTGCAATTAAGTTATCAGGTACATAAAATGCAAACAAGAAGAACACTGCAAGACCTAAAAGACCTGTAAGAAGTACTGTAGTAATAACTGTCTTTCTTCCTTTAAGCACTGTCATAGTTACATTTAAAAGGTATGATAAAACAACAATTACAATACCCACTTTTGTTGGTAAAGGCTGTTCTAAAAACTCCCGTCCCATAGTTGGTAAGAGATTATTAAATGTTAACTCTGTCAACTCTGCATATGGTACAAAAAGATACCCTAAAATTGTAGCAACACCTGCTGCTGCAAAGATCCAAAAAGTGATAATTGCTAACTTAGGACTCCAAAGTTCTGATTCTGTCTCTTCTGGTACTAAATAGTATGTAGCACCCATAAAACCAAATAATAAAAGAACGATAAGTAAGTTTGTATGAACCATTCTTAAAACATTAAAAGGGATAAGTGGAAAAAGAAAATCTCCCCAAATATACTGAACTCCCATTAAAATACCAAATAAAATCTCCCCTGCTAAAAGAAGAAGTGCAAAAATAAAATATGGTTTTGCGACCATCTGTGAACTATATTTCATGATTCTCCCTACCCTTCAATTGTCGGTGGCCATTCATTGGCGTTTACTTTAGATGTCCAGATTAAAAAATCTGCTAAGTTGTTTACCTCATCTTCACTCAGGTTAAACTGTGGCATTTTTCTTCTGTTTGGCATATCTAAAGGCTGTGCAGCCATCCAACCTTGCATGTATGCTTTAAATGTTTGCTCATCTCCTGAGCCTCTTCTTTGGTACACATTCATAAGTTCAGGTGCATAGTATGCTCCCTCTCCTACTATTGTATGACAACCCACACAATCATTTTTTTCCCAAAGTTTTTTCCCAGCAACAACACTAGCTGTCATATTTTGCTCATTAGAACGCTTAGGAATTTGATGTACTGTATCAAAAGTAAGTGCAATAAATATCATCAGTGCGAATGTTCCACCACCGTAATAGATATTTTTTGCCATACTTTTTGTTATACGTTCAGTCATATATAATCCTTTTTATAATTCTACCTATAAGTAGTAATTGGAATTTTAGCCAAAAATATTTAATTCTACCTTTAAGTAGCATTATGGTAAATATATTATGTTATACTTTACAAGATAAATATAAGGAGTTCATTTTGCAACTTAGTAATAGTTCCCAATATGCTATTAGAATTCTCTCTTATATGGCACTACATAAAGAATCTAAGCTCCTCAATGCAACACAACTTGCTGAAGCTCTTCAAATACCTTATAAATTTTTAACTAAGATTATGACCGAGATTGTTAAATCTGGTTTAGTGGTATCTATTCGAGGCAGAGATGGTGGTTATAAGTTTGAAAAACCAACTTCGGAGATTATGGTCAATGAGATTCTTAGTATCTTTCATGATTCTATCCCTGATGAGCAGTGTGTTCTAGGTATAGGGTTTTGTAATGGCTTATGTAAATGTGCCCTTCATGACCAATGGATGGAGCCAAAACACCTTATGCAAAAAATGTTTCAAGAATCAAGTCTTGAAGATATTGCAGGCAAAGGGTGTAAATTTTAATCCCCTAAAAACTTATCATTAATATCATCTTAACTAATAAATATAGTTCTACACCTTAATTAGATTTCGGACATATGTTCATTATAATTTGCTCATATGTTCAAAATAAAACTAAAGGAAAAACTATGAAGATAGTTTTAGCTGTCGATGAAGACAAACAAACTATAGTAAAAAGAACAGGTCAATCTGCTTATTTTGCTATCTATGAAGATGAAAATCTTATAGAATTAGTTCCAAACAAACACCACGATGGTGGGCATCATTCACATACTCATAAACATGAGCATCATCACTCCCATGAAGAGCACGAAGCACATACAAATTCACATAGAAAAGATGTGCAAGCACTCAAAGACTGTGACATCATCTTAGTACAAGCTGTAGGCGAGAATATGAAAGAAGCTCTTGAATCGATTGGTTTAAAAGTAAAAAAGATTCGCCAAAAACATGGTGCAACAGCACCTGAAGTTATAAAAAACTTTTTAAACAATAACATCTAACATCATGCAATCTCTCCGATGGATCTATTCTCTTTACTATGATGGTTTTGTCAACATGAAAGTTGGCAAAACACTCTGGCTTCTTATAGCACTCAAACTCTTTATAATGTTTGCAATTATTAAATGGCTCTTCTTTCCAAATATCATGCAAGAGAATTTCCACACAGATCAAGAGAGAAGCAACTACATATTACAACAACTTACAAAGGAAAAATAATGGAGCATACAGAGCTACTTATAGACTACTCCCGTGCACAATTTGCACTTACTGCCCTTTATCACTGGATTTTTGTTCCCCTTACACTCGGTCTAACATTTATCATAGCTATTATGGAAACTATCTATGTTAAAACACTCGATAAAAAATGGAAACAGATTACAAAATACTGGATGGGACTCTTAGCAATTAACTTTGCCATCGGGCTCGCAACTGGAATCATAATGGAGTTTGAGTTTGGTACAAACTGGTCAAACTACTCTTGGATTGTTGGTGATATCTTTGGAGCACCACTTGCCATAGAAGGGCTCATGGCGTTTTTTATGGAATCAACCTTCTTTGCTGTGATGTTTTTTGGTTGGGATAAGGTAAGTAAACAAGCTCACCTTACTTCCACTTGGCTTGTAGCAATAGGCTCAAACCTCTCAGCACTTTGGATCCTCATAGCAAATGGTTGGATGCAACATCCAGTAGGGATGCAGTTTAATCCAGACAGTGCAAGAAATGAGATGGAAAATTTTTTGGAAGTTATCTTCAATCCAAATGCTGTTTCAAAGTTTCTTCATACTATCAGTAGTGGTTATGTACTAGCCTCTTTATTTGTTATTAGTATCAGTGCTTGGTACTTACTGAAAAAACGCAATGTTGCCTTTGCAAAGAAAAGCATCGTTGTTGCTGCTAGTTTTGGACTTATCACTTCTATACTTATGCTTACTACAGGTGATGAATCAGCACACCAAGTAGCATTGAATCAACCTATGAAACTTGCAGCAATGGAGGGTCTTTACAAGGGTGAAGATAGAGCCGGCATTGTCGCGTTTGGTCTTTTAGAAAGTGAAAAAGAGATTGGTGATGAAAAAGAGCCTTTTAAATTCATGTTTGAGATTCCAGGTGCACTCTCTTTTCTTGGTTATCATGATATTAATGCCTTTGTTCCAGGTATAGATGATCTTGTATATGGTAATAAAGAACATAATCTTCTTTCAGTCAGAGAGAAGATGCTTATAGGAAAACAAGCTGTACAAGCTTTAAGTGACTATAAAAAATATAAAAAACAAAACAATACTCTAGCTATGAATGAGGCTTTAAAAACTTTTAGAGCAACAAGTCATTTTATGGGTTATGGATACCTAAAAAAACCTGAAGATGCTGTACCAGATGTAGCCCTTACTTTTTACAGCTTTCATATTATGGTAGCTGCTGGCTCTTGGTTTTTAGTTCTTTTTATCCTCGTGCTCTACTTTAGTATGAAAAATGAGCTAACTCAGAAAAAATGGCTGCTACGTTTAGGGCTTGTTACACTTCCTTTAGGGTATATAGCCCAAGAGTGTGGATGGATTGTAGCTGAAGTTGGTCGTCAACCATGGGCTATTCAAGATCTACTCCCCGTAGGGATGGCAACATCAAATGTAGCAAGCACAAGTGTTATGATTACTTTCTGGCTCTTTGCTATTTTATTTACAGCCCTCCTTATAGCAGAGGTAAAAATTATGCTAAAACAAATCTCAATCGGACCGGAGGGACACTAAATGTTTGACTTACTAACTTTACAACAATACTGGTGGTTACTTGTAAGCATCATAGGTGCACTGTTTGTGTTTATGACTTTTGTACAAGGGGGACAAACTCTCCTTTACACATTTGCTAAAACAGAAGATGAACGTGATGTTCTAGTCAACTCTCTTGGGAGAAAATGGGAACTCACTTTTACATCTTTAGTTATGTTTGGAGGGGCTCTTTTTGCTGCCTTTCCTCTCTTTTATGCAGTAAGTTTTGGTGGTGCTTATTATGTTTGGATGGCAATTCTTTTTTGTTTTATCATCCAAGCAGTAGCTTATGAGTACAGAAAAAAACCAGATAACTTTTATGGACAAAGATTTTATGAGGTACTTCTTTATATCAATGGTACATTAGGGATCTTTCTTATCGGTGTAGCACTAGCAACTCTTTTTAGTGGTGCAAATTTTTATGTTAATGAGATGAACCTTTCAAGATGGGCAACACAAAGCTATGGTCTTGAAGCACTGCTCAATCCATTTAATCTTGCATTTGGTGCAATGTTAGTTTTTCTCTCTCGTACTCAAGCGGGACTCTACTTTTTAAATAATGTAGATGAAACAACTATTCGCTCCAGAGTTAAAGGTGTAGTTCTTAAGAACTTCATCCCTTTCTTAGTACTCTTTTTATATGTATTTGGAACTATCCTTTTTCAAGATGGTTATGTCTATGATGCAGATACATATGTAGTAAGTATTGAGTCTATGAAATTTTTACATAGCTTTTTAGCACATCCACTTCTAGCACTTATACTTTTAAGTGGTGTACTTTCTCTCCTATATGGAATCTACCTTGGTGCTATCAAAGGGAATATCAATGCTATTTGGTGGAGTGGAAGTGGTACTGTTTTAGCAGTAACTATTTTACTCTTTATCTTAGGTATCAACCACTCTATCTACTACCCATCTCTAGTAGATATGCAAAGTTCGCTGAGTGTTGAGAACTCTTCGGGAAGCCTCTATACTCTTAAAGTGATGAGTGTAGTCTCACTTCTTGTCCCTGTAGTCCTTGGCTATATTGTTTATATTTGGCGAAGTATGGATGCAACAAAGATCACTATTGATGAAGTCAAATCTGACTCACATCACTACTAAAAGGAAAAATAATGGAATATATAGCAGAACTTGTTTGGTATGGATCTTGGCCTGTTGTTGTGTTTATAGCACTCAAATTTGTACAACTCAATATAAAACATCTTGAAAATATGGAAAAATTAGAGGAAAATGAACTATAATATCAAATAACTACAAGTAAGGGTTTTAAAGTGAGTGGCAGAAAAAAGATACAAAGAAATATAGAAGCAGATCATAGTCATCTCTGCTTTAAACCCTGTGGTGTTCGAAAGATTCACTTAGAAAATGTAGAACTTTGTGAAGATGAACTTGAAGCTATTCGACTCTCTGATTATGAGGGTCTCTACCAACAAGTGTGTGCAGATAAAATGGGTGTTTCAAGAACAACCTTTGCACGTCTTATAGAATCTGCAAGAGGAAAAATTGCAGATGCTCTTTTACACTCCAAAGCACTTAAAATCTGTTTTAAAGAATAAAACTATATAAAAGTTTTATAGCTAATAGATACAAAAGCACCGCCATCAATCTTTTTATATCCTCTTGTTTGAGTTTAAAATGCATCATATAGTTTCCAATATATCCCCCCGATATAGCCGATAAAGACACAACCATTAAAAGTATCCAATCAAGTGGTATATAAGAGGCATAAGTAAAGAATGAACCTAAGGCTGAAAAAGGAACAACAAAGCTCACAGCTACTGCAACTTTTTTTGGCTCATACCCAAGAAGTGCTAAAAGTGGAATCAAGATATTTCCTCCCCCTACACCTAAAAGCCCCGCAATAAACCCAACAACACCACCAACAATAAACAATGGTAATTTTGACTTCACATGAAAGAGTGCTTTTTTCTTAAAAAACATCATCATTGTTGCACTATAAAAAAGCATAAGCATAAAGAAAAATTTTACTATATTTTCATCTATAAATGCACTGCTATAAGCACCAAGGGGAGCAAATACAACCATCATAATAGCAATAGGTGCCACAAAACTATACTCAACAGCCTTGCGCTTTATATTCATAATACTTGAGGTTATAGTGGTAGAAGCACCTGCAAAAAGTCCAACAGCTTTTGCTA
Organism: Sulfurimonas sp.; assembly: GCA_027063645.1. Classification (GTDB taxonomy): domain Bacteria; phylum Campylobacterota; class Campylobacteria; order Campylobacterales; family Sulfurimonadaceae; genus Sulfurimonas. The sequence continues at coordinate 25,671 of JAMORK010000018.1, read as the reverse complement.
CACTAAAATCTAAGCCTAAAAAATTTAAAACTGGGATAAGAGCGACACCTGCTCCTGCACCACCCATAGAAAAAAGGATGGAGAGAAAAAAGGTGATACTCCCATAAAGAAGATACTCTTGCATTATTTGATTGTAGGTGGAGTGATTTTCTTACCTAAGAGTGCATAACTTTTTCCAACTCTTGCGACTGGATCATAATCAAGTGTTATTTTTTCTCTGTCACTTAAGATTGCATCATCTATATACTGCTCTTTTATCTCTACAACTAAAGGGATTGTCTTAGAATCTTTAAGCTCTAACTCTTGGTAAAAATCACAAAAAAATGCACTTGGTGTACCCTCAACCATTGGTGGATAATCGGCAACAACATCCCTAAGTGCTATCTCAAACTCTTGAGCTTCACTTTGTGAACTTGCCATCTCTTTAGAGCTAAAATGCATCTTCTCTAAAAGTGCTTCATCCACCATGCAGATTGTACACTTACCTGTTTCTCTGATGTTTTTAAGTGTGTCTTTTTCACTTCCATCACTCTTATGACCAATGCTTACTATCATAGTTGCAGGCTCAGATGAGAGACCCATAAAGTAGCTAAAAGGGGCGATGTTTGTTACTCCGTTATTGTGTGTAACTATCCAAGCGATAGGGCGAGGGATGATTGTTTGAGCCATCAACTGGTAGCGTTGTGTGAGCTCTTTATCTTTATAGTCTATTTGCATGCTACATTCCTACTATTTTCTTAATATTATCAAAAAGTCCATTAGACTCTGGTTTTTGCATCTCATCTTCTTGCTCATCTCCAACATAAGCATCCTCTGGCATCTCATTTTCAGGAGTACCATCAACATTGACAACAACAAGTTCTGGATGGATCAATTCACGAAGCTTTTTTTGAACTACCATTTTTGTTGTCATCAAACTCATAGAGCAACCACCACAAGCTCCTGTAAGCTTGATATATACAGTTCCATCTTTAGCACCAAGCAGGTCAATACCTCCTCCATGTGAATTAACATACTCACTTACTTTAGGAATATAATTCTTTACTGCATTATAAATATCTTCATCTAAAAAAGTCATCTTTTCCCTTTACTTATCAATATTATGAAAGAATTATAGTCTTTTTTCACTCCAAATAAGTAAATAATTATAATCAATATCTATATTAAAAATTTGTATAAGTTATTTTAGCTATACTTTCGCAATTTTAAATAAGGTTTTTTTATGAAGATATCTCTTTTGTTGCTATTGAGCACATATCTTTTTGCTGCACTTTCAGAGACTGTACACTCAAGTGTTTCTACATATTATGAGACGAAGTCTTATTCAAATTCCAAACAAAAACTTGATGGGAAAGTGTATGGCGTTGGAGCAGATCTGCATTATAAAAGTTCAGAATATAAAGTAGCCTATGAAAAAGGTGGAGCGAATACTAGACAACCACCCCTTCATGATGACCTAAGATTTAAAAAACTTTATCTTAGATATGCATATAAATTTCAAAACCACTTGAGTCTAAACCTAAACTACATCAGTGTTATTGATGATAATATTGCCTTAACCGATGGGGGAAGATCTTATGGGCTTGGATTCTCTTATAAAATCGATCCACATAATCTTGTCAATCTAACACAATACTATAGCAAATATGACGATTTCAAAGTGTACCAAAGTGATGCTCGCTATGATATCTTTACTCAGCTCTCAAAAGCAAAAGTCAAGTTTAGTATACTTGGAAAATATATGAAGATCAAAGAAACTGCTTTCAATGCTTTTACAAAAAATGCAAAAGATCACTACTCTACTCTTGGACTTAAGATCCATACACACTATAATAGCTACCACCTAGGTGCTGGTGCTTATTTTGGAAAACGTAGTTTTGCCATAATGAATGATGGCTTTAAGCTTCAACACCATGCTATGGAGTTTGATAGAACTTATGCTATTGGTGTAGGTAAAACATTTTCTAAAATTATCTTCAGAACTCAGTATATCTACCAAAGAGCCAAAGAGTTACCAATACAAAATGAAAATGTAACAATCAGGAACCTTCGTTTTATCCTCAATTATAAATTTTAATTTATCGCCCACATATTAGTGTATATGGGCAATAAAGACACTCTTTGGTATCTTCACATTTTGCAAAATTGATATCTTCTACCTGTTTGAGATCTTCTATATGTGATTGCAAAATAGCAAGTTTTTCCTCTAAAAAAAGTTCAGGAACTACTTGTGTTTCTTTTAGATCATAAAAGGCACACTCAACATTCCCCAAACCACTCGCTAAAAGATAGTAAAACTCCAACTGAAAATCTGTTGCCTCTGTAAAATTATTTTTATTGTAAATTTTATAAGAGCCTGTTTTATAATCAAGAACACTTATAAGGTTCTCTTTTTTATCTATACGATCTATCTGTCCGGTAAGTGTCATACCACGAAACTCTATCTCAAAACTTTTTTCACAATAAAGAACTTCCCAGCCATCCCTAAAGTGTTGCACCTCTAAAGCACAAAACTGATCCATCTTTCTTTTTTGAAGGGCTATAAGATACTTATCAAGTTCACTCTCACCCTTTACCTCTTCGAGCTCTCCATGAAGGTCTCTACGCAGCTCCTCCACATCTAAATAACTACTTCTCTTGGTATATAAATTTTTCAGTGCTTTATGAACAGCTGTCCCGATCTCATGCTCTTGAGGCATATCTCTTGGTATATCATGATTATCTATATGCTTTACATAACTATAATAATACTTTCTCTTACAACTCAGATATGTTTTCAGACGACTATTGGAGAGTTTGATACTATCAAAGCTATAAGGCTCAATAATCTCTTCATCTATTTTCTTCTCAAGTTTTTTTCTTTCAAATAAAAGACTCGCATACTCTTTTTCATTGTGGATATTATTTTCTTTAATCCCTAACTGCTTTAAAAACCTAGAGCCCTTACTTTGTTCCGAATCTACATAGCAAATTGACACCTCTTTAGCAGAGTTGATTAACATCTCATAATAATGTTTTTGAAGGTTCTCCCTATCGTTCATCGTAGGTAATCCTGCATTTTTTCTTATCTGAGAATTTAGAAACATATCTTTATCACTGCGTTTAGGAACATTTTTATCATCAAAATCTATAATAATCACACCATCAAACGCGACACTTCTAGTTTCAAGTACACCCATCACCGTTATCTTTCCACCTCGTACATCATCAAAAGTACTAGAACGTAATCTTGAGAGAAAAACATTAAGCAAAGACTTCACTGGCATATCTTGCATTATCTCAACAATATTTTTAAATTTATGTAACTCTTTTTTATAGATATTTAGCTCTACCTTTGATTCACAATACTCGCTGAATGATTCAAGTAATCCTAACAAGTCAATCTCAGAACTTTGCTTGTGATAAACACCCAAGAGCGAGCCTAAGATACTCTCACCTACTCTTTGAACTCTTGCAAAATTCTCTTTTGAATTTTGATCTATAGTAGTTGTTGCAGCATCCAATAATTTGTAAACTTTCGCTTGAGTAAAACTCTCACCCATCGCAAAGTTGAAGTTTCCTTTCGTGTCAAAACTTCTAAGAAGTTCTGCACTTTGCTCATTTGGTAAAATGACAGCAATTCTTTCTGGGTCATACCCTTTTTGTATATACTCATATACTTTATGCTCAACATAAGCTATTTGCAGTAGTGATTCACTAAGACTTTCACAATGAACGGCTGTTGCATGAGAGACTCTTCTTTTTTCTAAGATTTGATTTGTATTGAGTGAGAGTCTGTATCGGTATCCAATCTCTAGATCAAAAGAGTGTTCTTCTAAACGCTCTTGCATCTTTGTATTGAAACGGCTTGCTGTAAAGACAATATCTACTTCTGCATACTCTTTATATTTTACTAAAAGTTCTAATTCAAAATTTGTGAGATGTCCATCTACATGAATCTCAACTTTAGGGTGTGTTTTTGCATATTGAACATTAAAAGTGTATAGTTTTGGTAGAAAAATTCTATCGAGTATCTTTTTTTCTTCACATAACTTTTTATAACGATGATATAACTCTTGGAGTATCTCTATGTGCTCTTCGTACTCTCCATAGATATCTGCACCACTTAAATTTTTTATATCGTAACACTCTGCACTCAACTCTTGAAAGAGTTTAAAAATATATGAAGAGTTTTTTGTAAAAGTAAAAAAGTTTCTCTCTATCTGTAGTTTGGAAAAGTTTTCAAAATTAGCTGCTTCAAGAAGTAAAAGAGTTCGGGTATCATCATCAACACTCACATACTCTTTTACAAGACAAAGCTTAGATATAAAATCACCCATAGTAGTATAATTAGGCAAGAAAAGTGTGTGTGTATCTAAAGAGAGTTGCTCATGCCTAATTGCACGAGCAGAGGGAAGAACTATGGTTATATTATCCATAGTTTAAAATTCAAATGCATTACTATATCTAGTATCAGCCTTTATATTATAAAATCTACAAAGATTACCAACTTCAACTTTAGCTATAAGATTATAAACACCAGGCTTTGGAAATGAAACATCTACAAATTTGTAAATACCATTTTCTACTACTGGGTTTTCTAAATCTTTATCAAGTGTATGTGTCTCAGGACGCGACACTAAAACTTTTAATTTTGCATTATTGATTGGATTACCATTGATATCTGTAATCTTATACTCTATAGTAGTCCCATCAGCAGATAGTTGCTTTTTAATATACTCTATCTTGCAGTTTTTATCAAATGCAATACGCTCTTTAATGAGCTTATTTGCATTAGCATCAGCATCTTGATAATGTGTCATATAATCATTACTCTCTTGTATATCAGCCTTACTTGTAACAACAACAGTTGCTACACAAAAACCAAACACCATTGTAATTGCTCCAGCAATTGCATATGGCCAAGCTTTACCTGTACTTTTACTCATTTTTATGCCTCATTTTATATATTCTTCTTCTTATATACATAATAGTAGCGTAAATTATGAAACCGTAGAACACTAGCTTTACTATAAAGAGTGTATCTTGATTTGTTTCATTAAAACCATGTTCAAGTGTTACACCTTTATGTTTTGCAATTTGTTGTGCAACATCCAAGTATCCATTGAACATAGATGCTGAGTATTTACCTAAAATTTCATATTTTTTTGTTTTACTTCCTAGTAGAGGTAAGATAGTTCCATTGCTATGTGTCATGATCTCTTTAAAATCATCCCAACTTTTTGCATACATAACAGCCATTAAAAAAGCTTGTACTTTTGATGCAACTGGGCTTAGAACATCTTTTTTGTCAAAATATTTATATAAAGACTTATCATTAGCTAGTATATCAACCTGTCCATTTAATTCTGAAAATGTCATGATGATTGTTGGCTCTGTAAATTTTGCTAAAACACTTTTTTCGTATTCAACAATATTTTCACCATTTGGCAACTCTTTTAACATCAGTAAACGTAAAGCTATACCTGTTTTATCATGTAACTCTTTTCCCAACAATTCTACTTCTTCAGTAAATTTAGGGTTAAAGATAATTTCATCTTTATATAAATACTCTGCGGATAATTGTGTTTGATAGACGATGAGGAATGCGAGGGCATAAAGCCCTCTAAGTAAGATTTTCAATGTAATCTAACCTATGTAAAGATGGTTAGGAGTTACAACTGCAAAAAGAGTATATGCAGCCATTATAACTAGACCCCATGAAATAATTTTTTCCATTTTGACACTCCTTATTTTGCATCTACTAGATGTTTAGCATTTTCAGTACTAAACATCTTGATAGATTTTTCATCAACTATTTTATAATAGTTTTCTGAGTTTGCTGATTGTACACCGATTGCATAGAAAGTCAATACTGCTAAAATACTTAACAATAAAGCTGTAGCAATAAGTCCACCAGTTAAACCATTAAGAGCCCAAACACTTCTGTTTTCATTCATGTTACTCTCCTTCTTTTAAACTCATCACATATGCTGCGATAGCTTCTTTTTGTTTTGCATTAAGTCTGTCCATAGATGGCATAGTACCAATAGCACCAATTTTACCATAATCAAGAACATTAACAACTAATGCTTGTGACCACTCACGGATATCTGGAGCAACATACTCCATACCTTTTCCGTCAGCACCATGACAAGCAGAACAAACGCCAGCAAATACATCAGCACCAGCTTGATCAGCTGCTGGGAAACCGTTTGCTACATATTTAGCAACAGTATCTATCTCAGCATCAGTGATAAGTGCACCAGTGTTAGCATTGAAAAGACCATTACGATCTGGCATAGGCATTTCCATACCTAAAAGTTTGTTGTTTGAACCATGGTTCACAACATACTTAACACTTTTTTCTGAAATTCTTTTGTTAATATCTGCAGCATCAATTTCGTTGTTACCATCAGCATTTAAACCGTGACAAGCAACACACTCAACTAGATAAACAGATTCACCCATATTTACTAAGTTTTCACCCTTAATATTTGCATATTCTTTTTCAAACTTAGCATCATGAGCAGCAACATCTTCATTATACTCTCCAATTTGAGAGTATGCATTTACAGGGTATCCTACAAGGAAATACCACATACCCCAAATCATTGTTCCAATAAACATAATTGCCCAGCCCATTGGCACAGGGTTCTTATATTCACCTATATTATCCCACGACTCATCTGCTAATTCACCAGTTGCCTGGTCAACTTGCATTTGACGCACATACTTGATTACAACAAATACTGTAATAATTACAAGTGCTACCGCCCCTGCAATTGCAAGCATGTTAACAATGTCACCATTTAGACCACCTTTTTGATAGCCAACCGTTACATAAGTTGCACCAAGCATTGCAGCAGTAATGATGATTCCCCAAAGATAAAGCTTATTCATATATCTCTCCTATTTTTCTTTTTCATCAGATATAGGTTTTACCGGAGTAGAATCTATATCGTCATCTAATGCCATGTTACTGTAGTGTTCATAATCAACTCCAGAAGAATCCTTCTTTTTTGTGTACAGATGGTATATATACGAGTAAGACCCTACAACCAAGAACACGATTAAAAAGAAATAACCATATGCTGCTAATTCATTAATATCCACTACAATTCCTTACTATTTAAGACTGTTTAAGTATGCTATAAGTGCAACAATTTCAGGAATCTCACCATTTGCTACTGCATCTTTAACATCTTGATCTTTCATATTTTTTACTACTTCTTGAGCTTCAGCTAATGCTAGAGCTTGAGCATCTTTAAGATCTTTACCCATTTTAACAATTTTAGTTGATCCATCTTTCATAGGAACTGCTTTGTTATAAGGTACACCAAACACATTAGCAATAGTTAACTGTTCTGCATAAGCAGTGTCAATATCAGCTTTGTTTGTAAACATCCACGGATACCCTGGCATAATAGTAGTAGGAACGATTGACTGAGGATCTTTCATGTGATTCTCATGCCACTCAGTTGTTCTATAGTTTCCTACACGCATTAAATCTGGACCAGTTCTTTTTGATCCCCAAAGAAATGGACGATCATAAGCATACTCACCACTTAAAGAGTAGTGACCATAACGGTCAGTTTCTGATTTAAATGGACGAATAAGTTGTGAATGACAAGCATTACAACTATTCTTAATATATACATGACGACCAGCCAACTCTAAAGTTGAGTATGGTGTTGTCCCAATTACAGGACGTGATGCTTGTGCAAAGTTTGGAACGATCTCAATCAAACCAGCAAATGCAATTGTTACGAATACACCTACCGCGAAAAAGAACGGGTTTTTTTCTAACCAATGAAACATAATATAATCCTCCCTTTCTTAAGCGCCCATAGGCGAAGCATTTTGTAGCTCTGACTCTTCAACAGGACGAGCAGACATAGTTTTATAAATGTTATAAGCAAACATAAAGAAACCAACTAAGTATAATAAACCACCTGTACCACGAAGAGCATAGTATGGATGTAAAACATCAACAGTATCAATGAATGAGTAAGCAAGGTTACCAAATTCATCGTGAGCACGCCACATCATACCTTGAGTAATACCTGCGATCCACATAGAAGTAAAGTATAAAACGATACCTAATGTTTGAATCCAGAATTGAGATGCCATTAAACTTTTAGAATATAGTTCACGTTTAAATACACGTGGAGCCATATGATAAAGTGCAGCAATAATCATGAATCCAACCCAACCAAGAGTACCATCATGAACATGACCAACAATCCAGTCAGTAAAGTGAGCAATAGCATTAACAGATTTGATAGCTTGAATTGGACCTTCTAGTGTTGAGAACATATAGAAAGTAGAAGCAAGTACCATAAACTTAATTAATGGAGAAGCTGCAACTTGTTGCCACTCACCCTTCATTGTAAGAAGCATATTGATCGCTGAACCCCAAGATGGAAGAATTAAAACTACTGAGAAAATTGACCCCATAGTTTGCATCCAATCTGGAACAGTTGAGAAAAGAAGGTGGTGACCACCAGCCCAAAGATAAACAAACATTAAACCCCAGAATGAAAGTAAAGACAATTTATATGAATAAATAGCTTGACCTGATTCTTTTGGTAAAAAGTAGTAAATCATAGCAATAATAGGCACAGTAAATACAAATGCAACTGCATTGTGTCCATACCACCATTGTACTAGTGCATCATTTGTACCAGCATACATAGATACTGAGTGCATAACATCACCAATACCACCAGAAGCAAAGTAAGTTGGAACTTCCATATTGTTAAATAGGTAAAGCATAGCCACACCTAAGAAAGTAGCAATATAGTACCATACAGAGATATATAAACTCTTCTCACGACGAATACCGATAAGACCGAAAATACTCACACCCCATAATACCCATACCACAACGATAGCGATATCAATAGGCCATTCAAATTCAGCATACTCTTTTGATGTTGTATAACCCATAAAAAGTGAAATAACAACAGCTGTTACACCGATTACATACAACCAAAACTGTAATTTACCGATAAACATTAAAAATTTAGATTCAGCCATAGATACTTTTAGTACCCTTTGACCAACATAAAACCAAGTAGCAAAAATACCACTTACTGTAAAACCAAATGCAACTGCATCAGTGTGCAATGGACGAAGACGACTAAAGTTAGTGTATTCTGCAAGATCAGGACCAAGGATTGTGTTTAACCATGGAAACGCTAGTTCAAATGCAATAAATACTCCGATGCTCATTCCAACAATTCCTAAAACAATTGTTGTAACCATAAACATCTTTGCAACCGTATAGTCGTACTCTAATGGACGATTCTCCATATATAGCCTCCTTAAGATTCAAAGCAATTAAGCTTCAAAGTACATACTTGTGCCTTTGAAACTAATTAACATTGTATATTAGCAGTAGATTTGTTTAAATTATCTTAAGTAGAGGTGAAATTAGTAGATTTATTATCTTTTTGTTTACTTTTGGAATTTTATTTTTAATTAAGAAAGGGGGGAATAGTGTTGTTATTTGAAGTAGTACAAAGATGTACTACTTAGCTATCTTTGTATTAAAGCTAAAAATTCGTTAAATATATAACGACTTTCTTTTGGTCCAGGAGAAGATTCTGGATGGTGTTGTACCGAAAATATTGGAGCATTATTATAAGATAAGCCCTCAATCGTATTGTCAAAAAGATTCACATGTGTAACCTCTGCAATCTCTACAATATTATCAGGTACATTGTAGTTGTGATTTTGTGCTGTGATCTCTACTAAACCTGTTTTTTCGTTTTTTACTGGATGGTTTCCACCATGATGACCAAATTTAAGTTTAAAAGTATCATAACCATGTGAAATCGAAAGAAGTTGATGCCCTAGACAAATACCAAACATTGGTACTTTTGCTGCGATAAGCTTCTTAATTTGCTCTTGCTCTTTTTTAAGTACAAGTGGATCGCCAGGACCATTTGATAAGAAAACGCCATCAATTTTTTTTGCTTCATAATCAGATATGATATTTTCAGCTTTAAAATCATTTGGTATAACTTCTACCTCTATTCCAGCAGAAACGATCTCATTTAATATATTGCGTTTTACACCAAAATCTATTACAGCTATCTTTGCTTTAGCTTCTGGGGCTTTTTCGTATTCAAAATCTCTTGGTGCATAAGTACTAGAAGTGTGCTTATAAGCTTTTTTTGTACTTACCTGTTCGATGTAGTTTACATCTTCAATTCGGGGAGCTGCTTCTAAAATCGCTTTGAGCTCCTCTTTATCAGAGATCTTTGTAGAAGCTACCATCATCATAGCACCCTCAGATCGTACCATCTTTGTTAGGTATCTTGTATCTATATTACAGATACCCATAACATTGTGTTTTACCAAAAAATTATGAAGAGAGTCTTCTGCTCTAAAGTTTGAGTAACGTGATTGGTATTTTCTTACAATCATCCCTTTTGCATGAGCAGATTTACTCTCCATATCTTGATCATTTACACCAACATTTCCAATCTCTGGCATTGTAAAAGTTACAAATTGCCCCGCATAAGATGGATCTGACATAATCTCTTGATATCCTGAGAGAGATGTATTAAAAACTATCTCCCCAACACTTGTGTCATCAGCACCAAAACTTGATGCTTCTAAAAATGTACCATTTTCAAGATATATATATGCTTTTTTTAACTCAACCATACTCACTACTCCATACCTCTTTTCATTAGCTCTTCTCTATAAAGTTTTTCATGTAAGATATCAAACTCATCTGTTCCTGGGATATATCTCTTTTTATATGAACGTATCTTATCCATTACAGCATCTTCAATCTCAGATACATCAGCAATAAACGATGTAATCGCATTATAGATAATATTTTTAATACGATTTTCTGTTACATCAAAATGGATTAGATCTTCTTCATAAAGTTCATCTAATATTTTGTGTGAGATATCTGAAAAGCGCTCTTCATAATCTAAGATAACACCAAATTCAGGTGCTAATTTTTTCTTAATCATAAAGAAAAGTTGACGCTCATCTGCAAGCATAAACTCAATCTCTTCCTCATTTGCTTCACAAATCTCGTCTGCTTTCTCTTCAAGAGCCATCTCTTGTTTTACATTTTCATGAAGAATCTTTTCCGCTTCATTGGCTACAGCTTCAAGACCTTTAGTCATTGTCACAACACCACTCTTGTTTAAATCGATCGCTATTTTGTTTGATATATGTGGGATACTTTTAAGTGATATCTTCATGAGTTTGTGACCTACTTATTAATAAAATTTTGTCATTTTACAATAAGTAAGGTAAAAGTTTGATTATTTGGCTAAAAGTAATGTAAGTTGTGAAGCTTTTTTTGAATCCATTTTTGTAAGTATTTTTCCTACTGTTTTAGGCTTAAGTGATTGCAAAATTACAGCAGCATCTTTTGTATCCATATCTGAAAGAATATTTGCTGCTGAGCCTGCTTTCATTTTTGCAAAAGTTTGAGCTATTTTATCCATTTTTATTTTAGAAATTTTCTTTAAAATAGCCTCATTTTTAGTAAGCATCTCTTGAATATTTTTCTCTTTTTTACTTAACTCTGCAAGTTTATTATCAACCACTTCCTCTTTTTGAGAGAGTTTTGCCTCTTTTTGTTTGAGAAGCTCTTCAGTCGCAGTTTTTAGAGCACTTAAAGATTGTTTTTGCTCATCAATACGTTCTAATTCTACAAGTAGTTCACTCTTTCTCTCTTGAAATATCTCTGTACATTCAAAAAGTTTATCACTTGTTTGAAGTGCTTGAAGTGATATAAATGTCACCATTAAAATTATTATATATCTCATTAACCCACCTTTTTTAACTGTTCTTTTTTTCTTGTATGTGTCATTAAAGCAACTTCGTCTAAATCTTTCATCTCTTGCATTTTTTGTTTTTTTACTATCTTTTTAATCTCTTCAAGTTCTAAGTATTTAAACTTTTCATATTCTATCATATCAAATTTGAGTTGTGCTTGTGCATCTTTGAGTTGTACTTTTGCAAAACTCACCCACTCTTTGTTATGTTGAATCTCTGAGCGTTTGACATCAAGTAAAGTTCGTGAAGCTAAAAGCTCACTCATAGAACCACTCTCTGGTTGTGTTAAGGTATAGATAGATTGGGATGAGATCTCAAGTGCAATAAGGGCACTATTGAGTGCAGCATTTGCACTTTGAACCTGCTGTTCACTCTTTTGCATCTTATTTTTTTTTAAAGTTACTAAAGAGCTGTAGCGAGTCTTCATGCAGGTATAACCTTTTTAGGTTTAGAGGATGATTGTATCGTCTCTCTCTGGTGAAGTTGAGATAATCCCAACCTTTGTTTTACTAATCTCTTCGATTATTTTAACATAATCCTGTGCAGATTGTGGAAGATCTTCAAATTTACGTGCACCAACAGAGTTGTCCCACCCTTTAAATGTTTTGTAAATTGGTGTAACATTCTCTAAATCGGCTGGAAGATAATCAATCTCTTGGCCATTGTATTCATAAGCGATACATACTTTTACTTCATCAAAACCATCAAGAACATCAAGTTTCATAAGTGCAAGCTCATCACAACCATTTAAACGTGATGCATAACGAGTAGCTACAGCATCAAACCAACCACAACGACGAGCTCTTCCTGTAGTAGTTCCAAACTCATGACCTTGTTCACCAAGACGTTTTCCATCATCACCAAAATCTTCACTTGGGAATGGGCCATTACCAACACGTGTACAGTATGCTTTTACAATTCCTGTCACTTTTCCTATATCTTTAGGATTGATCCCAAGACCTGTACAAGCACCAGCTGAAACTGTTGCAGAAGATGTTACATACGGATATGTTCCATGATCAATATCAAGCATTGTCCCTTGTGCACCCTCTAAAAGAACACGTTTATTCTCTTCATCAAGAGCTTTCCAAACAAGCTGAGTCGTATCTGTGATAAAAGGAGCAAGTTTCTCTTTATAGCCTTCAAGTTCAGCGATAAGTTCCATCTCTGTTTGGGGAGTGATACTCATCACGTCAAAAAATGCCTTGTTTTGCTCAAAATATTCTAATATAGAAGTAGCAAGTTTTGCAGGGTTTAAAAGTTCACCAACACGATGTCCAACACGGTTGATCTTATCAGAATAAGCAGGCCCTATCCCTTTTCCTGTTGTACCAATCGCTTTATCACCTCTAAGGTGCTCTTTAGCTTGGTCGATTAAAGCATGGTAAGGGAGATTAAGATGTGCTTTATCTGAGATAAAAAGACGACCCTCTAAACCCTCAAATTGCTCCATCTCTTTGATGATAGATTCAGGTGAGAGAACAACACCATTTCCTACTACATTAATAGCTTCAGGATTTAAAACACCAGAAGGGATAAGGTGAAGTGCATATTTTACACCATCAACCCAGATAGTATGGCCAGCATTATGACCACCTTGAGAACGACATACCATATCGTACTTACAAGCAAGTCTATCTACTATTTTACCTTTACCTTCATCACCCCATTGGATCCCTACGATTAAATCTGCTTTCATTTCATCTACCTCTTTTTTAATAATTATTTAGTTAATTCTTCACAAACTGAGTCTGTGTATATTGCAAAACCTACTGATGTTAGGTCGTTATTTTTATATCTTCCACCACGAGCATATACTTCGTTATCTTGAATAACTCGAAAAAAGAGTTCATCGTAGTAAAGCATCTTCGCATAGTACATTGGAGCGAGTACAGTATTTTCACACGACATCTCAGAACACAGATCTTTCATCTTTTGAAGTTCAACAACAATCTCTGCTGGTGCTATACTCATCACCTCATCTATCTGCTCAACATACTGCAGATATACAAGTTTAGTAAGCCATTCCACTTTTAAAGAGATAAACTTATCTATGTTGATATGTCTAAAGTCATCAATACTTAAGCTATCAAACATCTCTACTAATAATTCTGGAATCTTAATGTTAGAGATTTGCATAAGAGGGTTTAGCTCTAGTTTTTGAAAAATTTGAGTTGCTAAAGAAGCTACGGAAGAGAGTTTTTTCTCCCCCATAAACTCCACACCCACTTGATACTGCTCTGTTGTAGGATATGTAACTACAGGCTGTATATAAAACCATTTTTTTTGTGAATAGTTTGCCCCTAAACGCTTCTCAATGATACGTACAACATCTATAGTAGAATCTGCACGAAGAGAGAGTGCATTGTTTTTAGCATCATTTACTTTAATAAGTTCTCTCTCATCAGCAATACTTAAGTGTTGGTGATAAGAAAAAATCGGTGTAACAATCTCTTCAAAACCATTTGCATCAAGAATTTCACTTGCTACATTTTCAACATGGCGTTTTATCTTTGCAGATTTTCCAAAGTAAAGTTTTGAGCCATTTGGTATCTCGTGTTCAAGTATCATCTATTTTCCAATTTTAAAGCTAATCTCGTTAAAGATTTTGTTTGCTGTACCATCGTATGTACGACGACCCAGTTTATCTAGTGCTAATTCTACAGCATTCACTACCCATGCCATCTCATAGTTATGAATCAGACCCATTTGATTGATTCTAAAAATCTTCCCTTTAAGATGATCTTGTCCACCTGCAACATTTACACCATACTCTTCTTTAAGAAGTTTTCTAATCTCACTCGCATTTTCATCATCTATCGTTGTCATCGATTTTGCAGGATGTGTAGGATACACATGAAGTCCAAGAGCCTCAAGTGCTGCTTTTACACCCTCTGCTCTTATAGCAGTTCTCTCATAAAGTGCATCTATACCACCCTCAGCTTCAATCGTTTCAAGTACTTCTAAAAGTCCTATAGTGAGTGTTGTAGCTGCTGTATAAGCAGTTGTATTTTGACGCTGTTTTTTCACTTCAGATGCGAGATTGAGATAGTAGCCTTTACCCGCTCCAATCTTCTCTATCGCTGCATTTGAGAGACCAAGTAATGATAAACCGGGAGGGAGCATAAGTGCTTTTTGGCTTCCTGCTAAAAGTGCATCTATGTTTGTTACATCTATAGGTTCAACACCAACTGCAGTAATTCCATCAGCAATAATCATAATTTTAGGATTTATCTCTTTAGCTGCAGCTGCAATCTCTTCTACAGAGTGGCGAAGTCCGCCAGCAGATTCACTAATTTGAATCGCAATAGCATCAATATCTGCATTTGCTTGAAGTGCTGCTACTACATCTTCTACACTCGCAGGTGTATCCCACTCATTTTTAATCTCAACATTTTTGAGTCCATGTGCAAGCGCAATCTTACCAAAGCGCTCACCAAACTTCCCAGAGTTGATACTAAGAAGTGTGTTGTGACAAAGGTTAATAACCGCTGCTTCCATAGCACCCGTACCACTTGAAGAGAGCATTACTACCTCATCAGTTTTAAAAAGCTTAAAAAGGTGAGTACGAGTTTTTTCAAAGATAGCTTCAAATTCTGGAGTACGGTGGTGCATTGTTTCGTCGCTCATAGCATTACGAACATTTTGTGGAACTGGAGTTGGGCCTGGTGTAAAAAGTAACATATAAAATTTCCTACGAGATTTTTAAGTTCCTAAAGAACTCATGTGTTTAAAATAAAACCTCGTATTATATCGAAATAAATTTAATCTAAGATTTTGGCATACGAGCCGTAATGGTATCGAGTGTTTTAAAGATAGCCTCTTCTTGAAAAGGTTTCACCATATAACCGTTAGCACCTTTTTTAATCATAGCAAGTACACTTGACTTTGAGCCTTCTGTAGTAGCCATAATGATACGTGTCTTATTCCACTCTTTTTTCGCACGAACAGCTTCTACAACTTCTGGTCCTGTCATATTTGGCATATTCCAATCAAGAAGCATAATATCTATCTTCTCTTTTTCCATAATTGCCATCGCTTCATTGCCATCTTCAGCTTCAAAAACATTAAACTCTTTCCATTCTGGTGCTTTAAAGTAACGTGCAGTTGTATTTTTTAACACACGTCGTACAATTTTACTATCATCTACAATCAATAAGTTCATATTTTCTCTTTTTATTATGATAAAATTCGACCTCAAGTTTAACATATAAAATTAAAAAATTTATTAAAACTGTCGCTAAATTGTCAAGGAATACAATGGATATATTCAACTCAATCATATTAGGCATTATTGAAGGATTTACAGAATTTCTTCCCATCTCTTCTACTGGTCATCTTATTGTTGCTAGTGAATTTTTAGGAATCGATCAAACTAATGTTACAAAAGCTTATGAAGTTATTATACAATTTGCTGCTATTTTAGCTGTAATCTTCAATTATAAAGAAAAATTTACATTAAAAAAGATTGATCTATGGAGAAAAGTTTTCTTAGCCTTTCTTCCTATTGGGATAGTTGGTTTTATCTTTTCACATCAGATCAAAGAGCTTTTTAGCATTAATGTAGTTGCAGTTATGTTCATTATAGGGGGTATCGCTTTTTTAATTATGGAAAAGTTTTTTATACCCAAACAAACACAGCATATCGATAATGTAGAAGATCTCTCTACAAAGCAAGCGATGGTAATAGGTTTTGCACAAGTTTTTGCACTAATTCCTGGAACAAGTAGAGCGGGGAGTACTATTATAGGTGCTTTATTAGTTGGGCTTACAAGAAAGGCAAGTGCTGAGTTTAGTTTTTTACTTGCCTTTCCTGTTATGAGTGCAGTCACAGCTTATGATCTCCTCAAACACTATAAGGAGTTCCAAGGGGAGCATCTTCTCAATTTAGGAGTTGGTTTTGTTGTTTCTTTCTTTGTCGCTTATCTTACAATCAAACTCTTTCTTAAATTTTTAGAAAAGTTTACCTTTGTGGCGTTTGGTATTTATAGAATTATCTTTGGTATTGTTTTACTCTTTATTTTCAATTAAAACTCACTTTTTATTCACTTCTGGAATACTTTTTGCTTGATTTTTTTTGAACCAATGTTAAAGGAGATATCATGCAGAAAATGCGCAGATATAACGACCATCTACATTTGTACTTACGAAAACTAGAAGAATCTTTTTACAATCTAAGTCAAAAATTTCTATAAACTCTCTTTTTAGAGAGTTTTTAAGATCTTCTTAGCAAGCGAAAGTGCTTTAGAACGGTGAGAAAGTTTTTTCTTTACATCATCACTTAACTCCCCTAATGTTTTATCAAACCCTAATGGGATAAACATAGGATCATATCCAAATCCACCATCACCTTGTGCCTTTGTAAGAGCAGTTCCATACATCCATCCATGAACACTATACTCAGCATCTTTCGTTACTATAGCGATGGCAGCTGTATAATGGGCAGGGGAAGACTCGACATCTTTAGATGCGATATCTTCCATAAGTTTTTTTAAGTTATCTTTATCACTAGCACCCTCTCCACCATAACGAGCACTATAGATTCCAGGAGCACCATCTAAAATATCAACACTTATACCACTATCATCAGCCATCACAACAACATCTTCATCTCCAAGAGCTTCAAAAACTGCTCTTGCTTTTATAAGTGCATTCTCTTTAAAGGTATCGGCATCTTCGATAATTTCAAATTCATCTATAAGTTCACTATAGGGAATAATCTCATAATCTTCACAAAGTGCCTTAATCTCTCTCACTTTACCTTTGTTTGATGTTGCTAATACTAGTTTCAATGGGTATTCCTTATATTTATCTTTAAAAAACAAATTTTACTCTTTACAAATAGTATGTAAATAATTATTGCTCTATAATTTCGAAATTATACTATATATAAAGGCTATATATGTTCAAAAAAGTTTTTCCCCTCTCCTCCATTCTTTTTTTAAGATTTTTAGGACTCTTTTTAGTACTTCCTGTACTTTCTGTCTATGCACTCGAACTTGAAGGTGCCACTCCATTTCTCGTAGGTGTTATTGTTGGTGGTTATGCTTTAACTCAAGCCATTTTTCAAGTACCTTTTGGAACGATGAGTGATAAGGTTGGTCGTAAACCAACAATCCTTTTTGGTCTTATCATCTTTCTTGTAGGTTCACTTGTGTGTGCTTACTCTACAGATATCTATACACTCATGTTTGGGCGTTTTTTACAAGGTGCTGGAGCTATTGGAAGTGTTGTTACCGCGATGATTGCCGACTTAGTTGAAGAGAAAACTCGTGGTCATGCCATGGCTATCATGGGTGGATTTATAGCAATGAGTTTTGCAGTTGCTATGGCTCTTGGGCCTGTTGTAGCTTCTCACTACGGAATCAGTGCAATATTTTTTATCACTGCTATTTTAGCTGTTGTGGCAATCGTAGTTCTTTTTGTAAAAGTACCAACCCCACCTAAGATTAAACATATCTATCATAAAGAGACAAAAACTGCTGACATCTTAAAAGATCCGAATCTTTTAGGTATGATCATCATTAATGCAATGCAAAAAGGTCTTATGACTGCAGCATTTGTCATCATCCCAATCTTTTTAACAAAACCAGAATATGGCTTTAACTGGGACAGAAGTGAGCTATGGATGGTTTATGTTCCAGCAATGATAGCTGGACTTATAGCTATGGGGCCAGCTGCTGTATTTGGTGAAAAACGCAATATTCCAAAACAGATCTTTATGGTAAGTATCGTTTTATTTATCGCTTCATTTGTAATGATGGGAACAACAGATTCAAGCAGTGTTTTTGTAACTGCTGTTATCTTTTTCTTTATCGCGTTTAACATGATGGAGCCACTTGTTCAATCTATGATCTCTAAGTTTGCTAAGGTGCACCAAAAAGGTGCTGCTCTTGGTATTGCTAACTCTGTAGCCTACTTTATGACTTTCTTAGGTGGAACATTCGCTGGTCTCTACCTTGACTTTAGTGGACGTGAAACATTAGGTCTTACTATTGGAGCTATTGGTTTTGTATGGCTTATATGGACAGCATTAAAGATGCAAAATCCAAAACGCTACTCACACCTTGTTATACCACAGATTGAAGTTGATTTTGACAAGCTTGGTACACTAGAGAGTGAACACATTGCAGAGTGGTTTATCAATGAAACAGAAGATGTTGTTGTGATTAAATACGCAAGTGAAAGTTTAGAAGAAGATGATTTAAAAGCGAAGATAGCTAAGTAAATCTTAGCTGTCTTTTCAAAATTAAAATACACTAATTTAATACATTAATTAAAATAGTAACAAGAGTGATGTAGTTTCAAGAAGCATAGCGAGGAAGTGCACTCATGTGCACGCCCTGAACAGAGTGAAGAAGTACTCTTGGGGTGTGACGAGTGTAGCGACGAAGAAAATACGTCGCTATTGTTATTATTTTTCTAAAGAAAGTTTTTGCTAAAGCAAAACCGCCTCGGCTACTTTTGTGGTACTACATACATGTTGTAGTAACGCCCTTCAAATTTTGGTGGTTTTTCCATAACAGCGATATCTTCAACCATTGGCCAAACACGCATAAGAACTTCTCTACCAGCTTCAGGGTGAGCCATCTCACGACCACGAAGAAATACACGGAACTTTACATGAAAACCTTTTTCTAAGAATTCACGAGCATGTTTTACTTTGTAGTTGATATCATTTTCTGCAATTTTCACAGAAAGTTTAATCTCTTTAACAACAATCTTTACTTGATTTTTACGTTGTTCTTTTAGCTTTTTCTCTTCTTGGTATTTGAATTTACCGTAATCCATAATCTTTGCAACAGGTGGCTTTGCATCTGGAGCGATTAAAACTAAATCTTGTCCCAACTCATTTGCTTTATCCATAGCTTCATCAAAAGAGACAATCCCTAAAGATTCTCCCCCATCTACAGTACATCTTAACTCTGTTGCGCGAATGTCATCATTCATTATTACACGGTTTTTTTTACTCAAAAATTTACCTCATTTATTTTAGTTTGTATAAGTGCAAGAAATTCCTCTTCACTTAATGTATATTGTTCACGTGTACGTCTATCACGTACGGAAACTGTTTTGTTTTCTATCTCTTCATCACCAAGGACTACTATCATAGGAACACGAGTTTTTTCTGCCGTTCTGATACGTTTATTTAACGAATCATTTTTAGCATATATCTCACTATCGGCATTAATGTCAATAAGTTTATCTGATAAAAGCTTAGCATAATCTTTATGTGTCTCTGCAACCGGTACAATTGCCACTTGTGTAGGAGCAATAAACATCGGAAATTCCCCAGCATAGTGCTCAGTTAAAATTCCGATAAAACGTTCAAAGGAACCAAGAATAGCACGATGAATCATTACAGGCTGGATTTTTTCATTATCTTCACCGTTATACTCGAGCTCAAATCTTGCTGGAAGATTGTTATCTAGTTGTACTGTACCACATTGCCACTCACGACCGATGGCATCAAGAATTTTAATGTCGATTTTAGGACCATAAAATGCCCCACCACCCTCATCTATCTCGTATGGTAAATTGTGAACTTCCATCGCGTTTTTTAGAGCTGCTTCAGATTTTTCCCAAACTTCTGCATCACCTACCGCTTTTTCTGGCTTCGTAGAGATCATCATCTTATACTCAAATCCAAAAGTAGACATGATTTTATCAACAAAGTCGATAACTTCGATAATTTGCTCTTCAATTTGGTCTACAGTACAAAAGATATGTGCATCATCTTGAGTAAACTCACGAACACGGAAAAGTCCATGAAGTGCACCTGTCATCTCATGACGGTGAACAACACCATACTCAAAGTACTTAATTGGAAGATCACGGTAAGAGTGAAGCTCATCTTCATACACTTTAATATGCCCAACACAGTTCATCGGTTTTACACCAAACTCTATCTCATCAATTTTAGTAAAGTACATATTTTCGCCGTAGTTTTGGTAGTGGCCTGATGTTTTCCAAAGGTCTGAACGAAGCATCTCTGGTCCACGAACTGGCTCATAACCGCGTTTACGATGTGCTTTGAAAAGAAGTGATTCTAAACGAGCACGAAGTCGTCCACCAGCTGGAAGCCAGATAGGAAAACCTGCTCCAACTTCCTCACGGAAAGTAAAGAGTTTCATCTCGTTACCTATCTTACGATGATCGCGTTTTGCAGCTTCTGCTAACATGTCCATATGTGCTTTAAGTGCATCTTTTGTTGCGAATGCAATACCATATATACGAGTAAGCATCTCATTTTTAGAGTCACCGCCAAGATAAGCACCAGCAACTTTAGTAAGTTTAAAGTAACGAATAAGCCCAATAGATGGAAGATGCGGACCACGACAAAGGTCTTCAAACTCACCTTGCTTATAAATACTTACTTTATCATCAGGGATTCTCTCCATAACAGCAAGCTTTAAGTGATCATCTTTAAATTTTTCTTTTGCTTCATCCATAGAAATTTCGTACTTTTCGATCTTGTACTTTTTCTTTGCAAAAGAGAGCATCTGTTTCTCAATTTTTTTAAGATCACCCTCACCTATCTCAGATTCTGTTTTAAAGTCATAATAAAAACCCTCTTTCACAGTTGGCCCTACATAAAACTCAGCATCAGGATAGAGTGATTTAATCGCCTGTGCCATAAGGTGAGCTGTTGAGTGACGAAGTACTTCAAGTGATTCAGGAGAGTTATCTAACTCTATCTCTTCACCTGTAATCCCTTGTTCTTCTGCAGTTACTAAGTCTACTATTTCATTATTGTGTTTTATTGCTATTGCACTCAATATTTTGTCCTATTCTTATAATTCTGTTTTAAGTACAGCACCATTTGATGCATTTGATACTAAAAGTTGGTAGCGTTTAAGCCACTTAGATTTTACTTCATTTTTGTATGGTTTCCATTTTGCACGACGCTCAGCAATAATCTCTTCACTTACATTTAATTGTAAAAGATGTGCATCAGTGTCAAGTTCTATCTCATCACCATCTTCGATAAGTGCGATAAGTCCACCCTCAGCAGCTTCTGGAGAAACATGCCCAATAGAAGCACCTTTGGTTGCTCCTGAGAAACGACCATCGGTAATAAGTGCTACAGATTCGCCAAGACCCATCCCTTGGATAAGTGCAGTAGGAGCAAGCATCTCTTGCATACCTGGACCACCTTTTGGACCCTCGTAACGGATAACTACAACATCACCCGCTTTTACTTTTTTACCCATAATACCTGCGATTGCTTCTGGTTGCGAATTGAAACAGATAGCAGTTCCTTTGAACTGACGCATAGTTGGATCAATACCTGCAGTTTTTACTACAGCACCCTCTAGTGCTAAGTTACCAAAAAGGATAGAGAGACCACCAACTTGAGAAAAAGCATTCTCATTTGTATGGATGATATCTGTATTTTTAATCTTAGCATCTTTAATACGCTCGCCCAAAGTCTCACCAGTAATCATTAAAGCATCTAGCTCTAAAAGTTCCCCTCTACGACTTACCTCTTTCATCACCGCGTTTACTCCACCAGCATCGTCAATATCTTTCATATGAACTGTTGTTAAAGATGGAGATATTTTAGCAATATGTGCTACTTTATCTGCAATTTTATTGATATTTTCTATTTTGAAATCAACATCAGCTTCTTTTGCTATTGCTAACATATGAAGTACAGTGTTTGAGCTTCCACCCATCGCCATATCTACAACAAAAGCATTATGCACTGCTTTTTCATTAAGAATATTTTTGAAGTTATACTTCTCATTGTTTTCCATTTTTGCAAGCTCTACAATACGCTTAGCAGCAACTTTAACCATCGCAATACGCTCAGGTGTCATTGCTAAAACTGTACCATTACCAGGAAGGGCAATACCCATAGCTTCACAAAGAGTGTTCATAGAGTTTGCAGTAAACATACCAGAACATGAACCACCAGATGGACAAGCTTCACACTCAATCTCATAAAGTTCTTCTTTAGTCATCTTCCCTTCATTAAATTCTCCAACTGCTTCAAAAGCTGTTGAAAGGTCAATTGGTGTACCATCTTTTTTATGTCCAGCAGGCATTGGCCCACCTGAAACAAAAATAGTAGGAACATTTACACGAAGTGAACCCATTATCATCCCTGGAACAATCTTGTCGCAGTTAGGAATACAAATCATCGCATCTAATTTATGAGCATTCATTACAGTCTCAATAGAATCAGCAATAATCTCACGAGATGGAAGAGAATAAAGCATACCATCATGCCCCATTGCAATTCCATCATCTACACCAATTGTATTGAAAACAAATGGTACACCACCCGCTTCACGAATAGCCTCTTTTACAATCTCTCCATACTCATGAAGAAAAAAGTGCCCCGGAATAATGTCTATGTAAGAGTTCGCAATACCAATAAACGGCTTGTCAAAATCTTCATCTTTAAGTCCTGTTGCACGTAACAGTGAACGGTGCGGTGCTTTATCAAAGCCCTTTTTAATAGTATCACTTCTCATATTTTTTCCTATATAGTAGTTTACATCTTTATTTATAAATGCGATTATACCACTTTTTTTGAAATTTATGCTGAAAACTCTTTACAAACAAAAAACAATCGGCTATAATTCCACCTCACTTACAGACATAGGTCGTGTAAGAGTGCGGGAATAGCTCAGTGGTAGAGCACAACCTTGCCAAGGTTGGGGTCGCGAGTTCGAACCTCGTTTCCCGCTCCATTAACTTAATAATTGTAAACTGTGATTTCATAACAGATGCCCGGATGGCGAAATTGGTAGACGCAGGGGACTTAAAATCCCCCGGTAGCAATACTGTGCCGGTTCAAGTCCGGCTCCGGGCACCATTGATATGAAAGATAATGACTGGTGCCATCGCCAAGTGGTAAGGCCGCAGCCTGCAAAGCTGCTATCCCCAGTTCAAATCTGGGTGGCACCTCCAGTTTTACTTTTATGTTATAATAACACATGTGGATCTTTGGCAGAGTTGGTCGAATGCACCGGTCTTGAAAACCGGCGAGGGTAACACCTCCCAGAGTTCGAATCTCTGAGGGTCCACCACTTCTTTTTTAACAACAATCAAATAATATTTTTAATAATACTTCTTTATTCATTAGATTTTCAAATGAATACACTAGACTTTTACAATTCCCAATCAAAAGAACTTATAAAAAAATATGACAATGCAGATATGTCTAAACTCCACAAACTTTTTTTACAATATATCAAACCAAAATCAACTGTATTAGATATAGGTTTTGGTTCTGGTAGAGATCTAGAATTTCTAAAAGAAAACAAGTACAACATATGGGGTATTGACCCATCTAAGAAATTTGTACAAAATACTCAAACTAAATTTTCAGCTATTTCCAATCACTTTATTGTAAATGAAGTTCCATTTTCAACAGACCAGCCGCCCTTTAAAATAAAATTTGATTCCATTATCGCAATAGCCATGTGGATGCACTTAAAAAAAGAACAGTATGAAAATGTTGTTAATGATATAGCTAGAATGACTGCAGATAAAGCCTCTGTAATTATTAGTTATTCAGAAGGAAATAGAAGTGAAGATCAACGTTACTTTGAAGATGTTGATTTAGAATATATAATTCAGTTGTTTGCTCAATATAACTTTACTCTTATAAAGACAGTTTCCACCCAAGATAGTTTAAATAGAGATGCTTTAACATGGATTACGATAATATTTAGACATGATTAATACAGAAGCTTTACGACAAATAAACTATATTATAGAACAAGATTCGACCTCAAGTACCTATAAATATGTTCTTTTAAAAAGTGTTATAAATGCATCTCAAAAATATGAACATCTTATTAATATCCAAAAAGGTAGGGCTAATATTCCACTTGGACTCATTGTAGAACAGTGGATATTAGACTATATGCCATTTGTATTTAAAGAAATTTCACAGCAAAATAATAAAAGTGTTTTAGATAAGCCAATTACAGCTATTTATAATAGTATATTTGAACTCCTTAACCTAGATAAATCTATTGAATGGGAATATGCATATACACAATTTATCAAAGCTTTTCATAACCCCAATATGTCGATAGAACTCTCAAAAAAATTCTTAATTCTTTCAAAAAAGATAGCAGATAAAATTGTTAATATGCCTATGAAATTTACTGGTAAATCAGAATATGAATTTTTTACACCAGAAAGGTATAAATTTGGAACAGTAAAGCTCCAAGCTAAAGAACTATACACTTCAAGTTTTTTAATCAATAATTTTGATTACTTCTCTATTTCAGAACAACACTACAATATCTTTAGATACTTAGGTCAAACACTCTACGGTACATCCACAATTATGGCTAAATGGAAACAAAAAACTATTTTATTAAATGCTGACCAAGAGATTACAAAAAATATTATTGACAAACTTTCAAGCGATACACTTGAAATACGAGAAACAGCATCCATTAGAAAAATATTGACAGAAGAACAAGAATGTGTATGGTCAGGAAAAGAGCTCAAAGGCAAAAACTATGATGTAGATCATATGTTGCCATATTCAGTTTGGTTCAATAATGATTTATGGAATATGTTGCCAACAGATAGAAAATTAAACCAACAACAGAAAAAAGCTAAAATACCTACTCGAAAACTGATTGAAAAGCGTTCTGATATTATTATAAATTACTGGAATGCTTATCAGCAAGCTATGCCTCTATTATTTAAATCTCAAATAGAAGTTGCTTTAATAGGTAATGACATTTGTCTAGATATAGCCATAGAATCATTATGTAAAAAAAGTGATTATCTAATTTTTGATAGAGGGCATGAAGCTTTTAACTTAAACTAGCACCAATTCTAATATCAAATGCAACTTTCCCTTGCAATTGGTCATAAAGCTGTTGGCACTGT
>JAMORK010000017.1 GCA_027063645.1 Sulfurimonas sp. | reverse complement strand
GGAAATGCAGCACTAACTGCCTCTTTGAGTTTTGAAAGAAAAAGTTTAAGAACAAGTACATCACCGATGGCATCGTGAGCTTTAACCACTATGCCAAGTGCTGCTGCTTCTTGTTCCTCTTGTTTATAAAGTTCCATTTTGTAACGAAAATATTGAAGTCTATGTGCTTCTTCATCAGGAAGAACATGTTTAGCAACTCTAAGGGTATCTATCACTTTCATTTGAGTGTTAAAACCCTCTTTTTCAAGCATACCTAAGTCAAAAGGAGCATTGTGGATGATGATGTAGTTCTCTGGAGTGTTGAGCTCAAGAAGGCGTTTATATGCTGGCGTTTCAACACAAAGAGGTTTTCCCTCTATCATATCTTCGGTGATACCATGCACCTCCATAGCCCCATAGCTAATGGGAATGCCACAAGAACAAAATTCATTGTGTACTTCTATCTCTTTTGCACCTAAAACCATATAACCGAGTTGTATGATTCTATCTGTTTCACCTGTACCTGTTGTTTCTGTATCTAGTATGATGTATTGTTTTGCCATTATCTCTTACTTTTAAAATTTACTTGAAACTCTTTCGTTTCATTTGCTGGAATTGTAAGTGTAAATGTAACTAAATTTCCCTTAGTAAATCTGTATTTTTCTTTTGTTGTTACATGCGAATCACTGTTTTTATTGAAAGGGATAAAAAGGGTGACCTGTTTTGGCTCATCTGAGTGATTGGCAAGAGTGTATTTGACACTTACATCAAAACGCTCTTTTGTGTCATCGCGTTTGAGAAGTGTTTGTTTGACTTTAAGGTCAAAATTGGTTCCAAGTTTGAGTTTTATGGGAGTGTCTTTAGGAGTATGGGAGATATTTGTTTCCCCTAAAAGCACTTTTTTCCCTTCAAGTGTTCCATAGGTTCTTATTATCCCCTTTGGTAGAGCCATAGTAAGCTTTTCTAATGAGACATATTGGAGTACATCACTTTTTCTCTCACCCATTAAGTAGAGTGGATTGTTAAGTGTCGCTTCATAGTTTTTTGTTGTAGGGATATTGTCTTGGGAAAGAAATTTTATCTGAGTTTTTTCATTGTTTGCAAGATTGACTTTAAAAGGGATAGTATAGAAGTGATACCCCTCAAATGCTTTATGTGCAACTTGTGGTGCATCTGCCATCACACTTACCGCTCTTGCTTTATAGAGACGAATATTTTGTTGTGGAGCACGGTTTAGATCACCAGCTAAAAGAGAAAGAGTTGTGTTTTTAAAAGCTTTTCCTGAACGGTTGTTAATACTGATCCATCCATTTAGACTACTAGTTTTTTCATTTAGATTGAGTATATAGTCACTTTTAAAAGTGATATTTTTGATGAGGTAATCTAACTCTAAAGAGGTATCTAAATCTTTAGAAGCATTGATATTCCATACGAGTGAGGGCTTAGTTATAAGCTCTGAAGGGATGGTGTCAAATTGTATATCTTTACTTTGAACAGTGATGATTTTATAATCAAGTGTTTTTACAATAGCTTGTGAGCCATTATGTGAGAGGAGAGTCGCAGAGATGATTTGAAATTCATTTCTATTTTTAAGTCGTCTTACCTCTACCTTTTTTCCTATATGTGCATCAAGAAGTTTTGCTTGTGTGAGTTTGTCGTAGCGATATTGCTGTGAAAAAAGAGTAACACTTGGATCTATACTAATATTGACAGAGTCAGTGTTTATACTACTTGCAACATCCTCGTAGTTTATAGAAGTGTCATTTTTTCTTAAAGAAAGGTCGCGTTTTTCATGTACTAATCCAACATTAGAATTGTAAATGATTAAAGAATTTTCTTGAACAGGGGAGAGTGTAGCAGCTACTACATAGCTTGAAAGCATAAGTGATGTAAAAATGATTTTTTTCATAGGTATCCTTTAGAAGATATGATACACTTATAAAAAAAATAAAAGGTAATCATTGATCTCATCACCTCTTTTTTATCTTTTTACTCTGGCGTTTATAGCTACAGCCTTTGCTCTTTTAGAGAGTAAGGCAAATTTGAAAATTTTCAAGTTTATCCCCGCTGTAGTTATGATTTATGCTTTGAGTATGTTTCTCGCTTCTCAAAATCTTTTTGCCCACACACAAGAGATGAAAGATATCTACATAAATACAAAAACAAATCTACTTCCAGCTATGCTTTTTTTGATGCTTCTTCAAGTTGATTTTAAACATTTTTTTAAACTTGGAAGATCTTTACTTATCGCTTATATATTAGCAGTACTCTCTATCGCGTTTGGCTTCATAATAGTTGTGTACCTCTTTCATTTTTCAGCAGATGCTGCAGGTGCCTTTGGAGCATTGGCAGGAAGCTGGATGGGTGGTACTGCCAATATGATAGCAGTAGGTTCAGCTTTAAATGTCAGTGAAGATGCCTTTGCTTATGCTCTTGTAGTAGATAGTGTTAATTATACTTTATGGGTTGTGCTTCTTCTGTTTTTAGTCCCTTTTGCAAAGCATTTTAACACTTGGACGAAGAGTGAGGAGAATCTCGCCTTTTTAGAGAGTATAGGGTGTGCTTGTACTATAGGGGCAAAACGCTACTGGCTTTTTATAGCATTGAGTATCTTTATGGCATTTTTTGTAAATTTTATAGCTTATAGTGGTTTTAATATTCTCAACCATACAACGACCATAGTAATCTTAGCAACTTTTTTTGGAATACTAGGCTCTTTTACAAAACTCAGAGAGATTAACGGTTCTGGAGAAGTCGCTACTACTATGCTTTATATCCTCATTGCATTGATTGGTTCTCGTGCTGTGATTGAAAACTTCTCAGAGATCTTTATCTATGTCGTGGCTGGTTTTTGTATTTTGCTTATCCATGCTCTTATAATGCTTATGGGTGCAAAGGTATTTAAACTTGATCTCTTTAGTATAGCAATCGCTTCTTTGGCAAATATAGGGGGAGTAGCCTCTGCCCCTATACTTGCAGCTACTTACAATAAAGCACTTGTCAGTGTTGGTGTTTTGATGGCAATTATGGGTTACTTGATAGGTACCTTTGGTGGACTTCTTGTGGGCAATATACTCTTAAAGGTTGTAGGATGAAGATAAAAAAGATAACAACACAGATACAAACGATACCCTTAGAGATCCCCTTTGTTACAGCACTGAGACGAGTTGAGAATGTGGAGTTTATTCGTGTATGTATACTTTTGGAGAGTGGATTAAGTGCTTTAGGGGAAGCTCCTGCGACCAAAGCAATTACAGGGGAGGACTTAGAGAGTATTAATCATGCCATCAGCCATCATAAAAAAGATTTTCTCTCTCAAACAGTTGAGGAAGCCTTAGAACTTCTCCATCAACTTCCTATTGGTTCTAGTGCTAAAGCAGCTCTTGATATGGCACTTGTATCGCTTCAAGCTCAAGAGAGTGCACAAGAGCTTTATGAGTACTTAGGTGCAAAGCAAGAGGAGAAGATTGAGACTGATATCACCATCAGTCTTAACTCTCAAAAGGAGATGCTCAAAGATGCAAAAGAGGCTTATAAAAATGGTTTTTATATATTAAAAGTAAAATTAGGAAGTGATATAGATCATGCTATAGAAACAACCAAAGCCCTCTCTTTGTCAGTACCAAAAGCAAAACTTCTTATCGATGCCAATCAGGCATGGAGTGTTGAGAAAAGCTTGCAGTATATAGATACTATAGAACCAAAGAAGATAGAACTTATAGAACAGCCAGTAAAAGCAGAAGATTTAGAGGGACTCAAACAAATCACTCAAAAGAGTACTGTACCAATCCTTGCGGATGAGGCAGCATTTAGTTTAAAAGATGTAAAGTATATAGTTGAAAACAATATAGCAGATATGATAAATATTAAACTTATGAAGTGTGGTGGAATCACTAAGGCTGTGGAGATTTTAGAATATGCTAGAGAAAAAGGTGTGAAATGTATGTTGGGTTCTATGTTGGAGGGGCCAACTTCTATATATGCAGCAGAGTGTTTAGCAATGGCATATAAAGATGTCATAAAGTATGTGGACCTTGATAGCCCACATCTTTATAAGAAGGGATTTATGGTCTAATAAAGTCCAAATCTTCCATCATTGCGTTTGTAAAGAACGCGAGTTTTATCTTCGTTGTCTAAAAAGATTTCAAACATTTTTCCACTCTCTTTGAGGTCATTAAGAACATCTTCAACCTCACGAGGTTTGTAAAGATCAAGTTCTACTGGAACGATCTCATCTTCTTGAGCTTCACTAGCTTCTTTTACATCAACAACTTCAGCTTTAGCTTCATTGAGTCCAATTTTATGGTGGTTTGTATCTTTGTCATGCATACGACGAAGTGCTTTTTGAGCACGTCCAATAGCAAGATCAATGGCAGTATAAAGATCCATATCGCTTTGTTTAATAATTACAGAGTTCTTATGAGCAAGGTTGATTACAAACTCAACAACAGAGTGCTCTTTACCTTTTTTTGTTTGTGTAGAAGCAACAACATTCACAGAGATGATGTCCATATTATATTTGCTAAGTGTGTCGATAGATGTAGTCATATGTGCTTTTATAGCATCTGTCAGTTCAAGTTGTCTACCTGTAAGTGATACATTCATAGTAAAATCCTTTTAATTGTTATATGTTTGATTATAACATTAAAAGGTTTCTAAAAACTTATATTTTACAATTTTTGTAGAGTTCTTCTAAAATATCTTATGGGTTCAGTAGTTACTGTTGGATCGGTAACACTTACGGCTACATCTATAAGGATAGAACCGTTCTGTTCGGGTGTGGTGACAGTAGTATATGTTTGTGCTGCAGTACATGGAGATGGGTTAGTATATATGTATCGTAATGATATATTGATATCATAGATAGTATCTTGAGTAAAGTTGAGATTATTTGTATGAGTACATGGGCCATCTTGTGCTATACGTAAAAGTGCATATTCTGCAGCACTTTTAGCAAGTAGAGTTGACTCTTCATAAAGATACAAGTCATTTGTTCTTTTTGTTGTTTGTGTTGTGAGTGACATCGAAAGAGCCATAATAGTAGCGATGATAACTATTACAGCGATGGCCATAATAAGAGCCATACCGTTTTTATGGTTATGTCTTAAAATACTGTTTTTTCTTTGCATAAAGAATACCCCGCTCCATCATTTACACCATCTATAACGGTACTTTTTGTACACACTTGAATCTTCATAATAGAACCTATAGCAGTAAACTGAAAAGTACTTACATTTTCCATAATGATAGCATTTTTTACAGGAATACCTGCACTGTTAAACTGATCTCCATTTCCATCACCATTTCGATCTTTCCAAGGTTGGTAGTTCCAGTAGAGTCTTAATGTCCCTAAGTTATTTGCTCCAGGTTCATAGACAATAGCATAGGCTGTCCATGCTAGTTTATAGTACTCATAAACATCAGTTCCTGAAAAGTCTCCAACAAATGGAAGAAACCTATCAGCTTGTCCAGCAAGATTTGATATAGGATGCATAGCTCCATCTTGTGTATTGATTGCTGTAAGATTTCCATCCCATCCATAGCCTGTTTGTATATCGCTGTTGGCGCCTACGAAAAACAGGGCAGCATCTACTATAGAACTATTTGTATCGGATAAATCACTAATGAGGGCATTTGTAGCATTTGTATCAGTCCCTGGAGAAACCAACATATTTATACCTGCATTAGTATTGTTTAAATCAATAATTCCACTCCAATTAGGATTAGTATTTAAACGTCCTTGAAACCCTTCATAATCATAACCTACCCATTCCAAAACTGTATAACTTGCTGCTGTGCCATCAGCATTAGCTATGGCTACAGGTGCTGCTGGTGGTACACCTGTTCTTGCAATGACTGAATCTTTTATGCGGTTTTTGAGTCTTGCAGCAATTAGCTCAACGGCTGCACCACTATTTGCTTGGAGCTCATGGTTTACCTTAGAGAAGATAAAGTCTCTATAAGCTTGTGCTAAAAACTCTACACCAAACTTGCCAATAATCCCCATAATAACAATGACAAATATGAGCTCGATCATGGTAAAAGCACTACGTTTGAGCATTAATATTCCTTCTTATAAAAGTCTATTTCACCAATATTAGCACTATATGTAAATAAAGAAGTGATTATAGTGTTGGTGTCGCTATCAACGATCGTAACAGTAATACGTTTCATATCATTGTCATTTTGCCCATCAAAAAAAGCAGGGCGAGTGACTGTAACATTAGAATCGTAATGGTGTTTATAGCCTGTACTATTAATTGTAGTATCAATAAATATGTTAGTTGCTCCATGAACAGAGTCATCTAAAGAAGTAACTCCATTATTAACACTTGCATCAGCAGGAGTAGTTAGATTACTATCAAGACATTTTCTATGAAGTGGTTGTACAATATGTCCCGGCATATATCTATAAGAAGGTAGCGAAGAGTTGTTCTCACAGTTACCCATATGGTCAATAACTCTTGCAAAGGTATCTAAGCTTCCTGGTTCAAAAGAGTTGTCATCCCAGTGTGCTGTTGTAACTTCATTAAGTTCTGTAGCTGCTGCAAAAACTGCCTCTTGAACTATGGCACTATCTATACCTTTAAATATAACCTGTTTCATCATAGGAAGTGAAACAACTGCAATAGCAATAATAACAATAGCAAAAATAAGTTCAATAAAGGTAAAGGCAGACCTTCTTACCACATAGTTCTCCTATTTGTTTTTTGGGTTGCATTAAAGTTTGTTGTTGTATTTGTTTCATGTTGTCCAGCCCAAGAGTTTTGAGCATCAGTAAACTCAACTTCAAACTCATTTGTTGTTGCTCCGGCATTGTATTTGTTGTAGATCAACCATGTAGATGCATTGTTTTCCATTGTAGTTTTAAACGGATACCCTTTTGTCGCAGCAGAGTTATAAGTGAG
>JAMORK010000016.1 GCA_027063645.1 Sulfurimonas sp. | reverse complement strand
CTTATTCTACCAATCACTTTATTTTTTATCATTAACACTTTTTACTTTTACTACCATTCTATCTATATTGATCTTTGTTGGCTTTATTTGTAAGCTAATTATTGTAACTTTTTTATTATTTCTTCTTTTATTCCCTAAAAATAGCTCTCTTTTGTCTGAATATACAACTATTTCATTGAGAAAGCTTTTTAGTAACTACTTGGATACAATCCCATAAATGTGATTAGTTTGTGATTAAAATGTTACAAATATGCACAATGTTATATTTTTATCACAAATTCATTATTTCTTTTTTATTATATATATCTAATGATTTTTATCAAAACTCTTCATAAATAGCCTTATTTAGTCATTTATATATCATTTGCTTATGTTGTTGATAAATAAAGACCTAAAAATAGATTTTATGCATTTAAAGTATAAATAATTGTTATAGTTATATATTTTCGTTTAAGATTGTATTAAAATTTTATCACATATAATGCTTGCAGTCGAAATAGATAATTTCTGTTTCAATAATAATTACTCTGAGGAGAGAAAATGAAAAAAACAATTAAATTAGCAGTAGTAGCTGCATTGGCTTTAGGTGCAACATCTGCATTCGCAACAAATGGTGATCACATGATAGGACTAAGTGCTGAATCAAGAGCACTTGGTGGAACAGGTATTGCACACTATATGGGTTCTGCAAATGCATTAACGAATCCTGCTCTTTTAGCTAAAATGAAAGGAAAGGATGAATTTATTTTTGCAGGAACAATTTTTGATGCAGATGTGAAGGCAAGTACTACTGCTGGTAGTGCAGCTAATCCTGGTGTTGGTGTAAGTAAAACAAGTGATGAGGGTATAAGTGTTATTCCTGCAATCTCTTTGGCACACAGAATCAATGATGATCTTGTACTTGGTCTTGGTATGTATGGTACTGCTGGTATGGGTACTGATTGGCGAGGAAGCAGAGGACTAAACAATATGCTAGGTAAAGTTGACCTATATAATATGAGAAGTTCACTAATGTTAATGCAATTTGCACCATCTTTAGCATATGGTAATGAGACTTTTGGTATTGGTTTAACAGCGATTGTACAATATGGTGCATTAAGTGTTGATTATGATACATCTGATACCAATCATATTGGTAGTGGTGTTTCAAATGATTTTGGATTTGGATTTCAAGTTGGTGGATATTACAACCCTATAGAAACTTTAACTATTGGTGCTGTTTATAAGTCTGCTATTGATATGGAATATAAAGATCAAATATCTCAAGCAGCTGCAGCTTTTGGTTACGGTTCAAACCCTGCTGCTCTACCAGGAAAATCAGATCATTTAGAACAACCTGCTGAATATGGTGTAGGTGTATCATATGATATGGATGCATTTACAATGACAGCTGATGTTAAAGAGATAAAATGGTCTGATGCAAAAGGATATAAAGATTTTGGTTGGGATGATCAAACTGTTTATGCATTAGGTGTTAAATATACGGCAACATCTTATTGGGCAGGTATAGGGTATAACTATGGAGAAAATCCGGTACCTAACAATAAAAGTACAGCGAATGTTACTGGTGGTTTTGCTCCAAATACAGATGGCGATACTATGAACTTATTTAATTATGCAATGTTCCCTGCAACTGTTGAATCAACAATCACAATAGGTGGTGGTTATTCATTTTCTGAAAATCTTGCTTTAAATGCAGCATATACATATTCTCCAGAGGTAAGCGATACTGTTAGTGCAGCAACAGTAGGAGTTGGTGATATTACAACAAAACATGCTCAGCAAGCACTTACATTAGCTATTAAGTTCAACTTCTAAAATATTTAGAAATTTCTCCTTTCTATTCATTACCGCCTTCTCTTGGCGGTATTTATCTTTATATGACTATCAAATATATTTATTTAAGAGTCAATAATAGAATATTCATAAAAATTTATGCTAAAATATCCGGAGTTCATTTGTGACTATTATGTGATAATTGTCTAAAATAATTAATATAAGGAAATAATATGATTAAAAATCTAATAAAATCAACTCTTGCACTTTCATTTGCTGCTGCTGCACTTTATGGAGCTCCTGCCGCTCACTTTAATGTGATTGATGGTGATCAAGAAGAAAAATATGAAAAAGAGTTCTTACCATCTTTAGAAGATGCAACAGGTTTCTCTCTTTCTGATCCACATGAAAAGATTAATGATGCTTATGAGAAGCGTTATGGTAACCCTGAAGACCCAGATTACGATAAAGCTTGGACAACTAACCTCGATAATTTAGGTTTTTTCTCAATCTCTAATGATGCAGCATTACACGATATATTAATATCTTCTCCTCAAGCTGCTGGTTTTCAACCTTTTAACCTTCATATCTATAAAACAAAAGCTGAAAATGTAACATATATTGGACATTTAGCACCAGAAGCTATGTTAGATATTACAGGTGTAACGAATGAAGCTGATAGAAAAGCTTATGTAGAAATGTTCAAACCTCTTGATGCATATGTAACAAAAGAGTTTGGTGGAAAAATTCTTAACACTACATACGACAAACTTCCTGCTCAACCTATGATGACTTTCGAGTTTGAAGTAGATAGAAGTGGTGATGTTGTTGAGTGGGCTGAAGCTTTCCAAGAAGAGTTTGAAGCTGCATTTGAAGAGAAGCACTATATTATTGCTGGATTTAAAAACTTTAAAGAGACTTACGAAGAAGATTTAGAGATGCCTTTTGGTGAGTATGACCAGTTCTTTGTATATGGTTTATGTCACTTTACATTCTCATACAATGTATTTAACAAAGGTCGTCCTGATGCTGGTGTTTTTGCTCCTTGTGCAATGTATTTTTACATTAAAGAGGGAAGTAACAAAATGGTAGTTGGTATGCCTCGTCTTTCTGTATGGGCTGCTGTGATGGAGATGAAAGATCCAGCGAAACTTGACTGGATTAAAAAAATTGATGATGAAATTATTGGCATCATGAAAGATTTAGGAGCAAAAGAGATATGAGAAAATTATTAGTACTTGTTGCATCACTATCAGTACTCTTTTTTAGTGCCTGTACATCAGCAAAAACTGGAACTGCGAAGAGTGGTTTAGAGGGTACAAAGGTAAATACTTACTTAGTAGGTGAATATCAAGACAAGGCAAGTGTAAAAGCTAAGCTTGAAGCTGCTGGTTTTAGTGTTTTAGCAGATTACCCATCTGTTAAAAAAGGCTCTACTTTAGTATTTACAAATGATGCAATTAAAGCAGAAGCGGCTAAACCAGGTCGTGCATTTGCTGCGACAGTTTGTCGTGTTTTTGTGGATGATAAAGCTAAAATGATCAGTTTTACAAACCCTGTTTATTTTGGAAAAGCATTTATGCAAGATGAGTATAACCATGAAGTATTTGGTGGAGCATTAGAAAAAATTAATGCTACATTTCCTGGATTAAAAGCATCTCCTGATCAGTTAGATTTTGATGCTCTTGCAGGATACCACTTTATGATGGGTATGCCATATTATCAAGATCAAGATGTTCTTGGTAAGCCAAATCCTACAACTGCAGATGCTGTAGCAAAAGCGATGAACTATAAAAAAGGTAAGGCTGTGATTTTTGAGCTTAAACTCTCAGATACTACAACTTTGCTTGGATATGACCTTGGAAAACGTACAAAGAAATTTGTTAAGAAAATTGGTCGTCAAAATGCAGCACTCCTTCCATGGACTGTCGCTATTGAAAATGGTCAGGCAAAAGCTTTAAATGCGAAGTATTATATTGCTATTTCATATCCACTACTTGATATGGGTGGATTTATGGGGATTGCAACTGTTCCAGGTGCAATTACTAAAGATCTAGAGAAAGCTTTTAAAAAGTAAGTATCTAAATTGATTTTCAGGGAAGAGATTCCCTGAAAATTATATTGAATTTATTTGGTATAGGTAAAAAACCTATACCATTTTTGCTTCGCGAGTTCCCTCTTTAATCTCACCAATAAGGTAAGAGCCTTCAGCTTTTGCTAAGACTGTGTTAACATTTTTCTCTTCAACTACAAGTATCATACCAACACCCATATTGAATGCTCTAAACATCTCATCACGGTCGATATGTTCACTCATAAGTTCAAAGATTGGAAGTACTTTAATAGCATCTTTTTTCACTTCTGCCATTAAGTTCTCAGGAAGTACACGTGGAAGGTTTTCAACTATACCACCACCAGTGATATGTGCCATAGCCACTATCTCACCTTTAAGCTCTTTAAACATTTTTACATAGATATTTGTTGGCTCAAGGAGAGTTTCAATTAATGGCTTGCCATTGAACTCATCTTCAAATTTCATGCCCATTTTTTCAAAAAGTACTTTTCTTGCAAGTGAGAAACCATTTGAGTGAAGACCAGATGATGGAAGTGCAATAAGCTTATGTCCTGCACGAACCAAGCTTACTCTATCCATCTCTGATTTTTCAGCAACACCTACAGCAAAACCAGCGAGGTCATAATCATCTTCAGAGTACATACCAGGCATCTCAGCTGTTTCACCACCTATTAGGGCACACTCAGAGCGTTTGCACCCCTCAGCGATCCCTGCAACTACATTCGTCGCGTTTTTCACATCAAGTTTACCTGTTGCATAATAATCTAAGAAAAATGAGGGTGTTCCAAAGTTACAAAGTAAGTCATTTACACACATAGCAACTAAGTCAATTCCAACAGTATTATGAATGCCACTATCAATTGCAAGTTTAAGTTTTGTACCAACTCCATCTGTTGCAGCAAGCATAACAGGTTCTTTAAAACCAGTTGGTAACTCAAATGCACCAGCGAAAGAGCCAATTCCACCCATGACACCTGGAATTTTAGTCGCTTTTACTAAGGGTTTAATGTTCTCTACAAAACTGTTTCCAGCATCAATATCTACACCAGCATCTTTATAGCTAATTTGACTCATCTAGTCTTCCTTTTGTTCAGGTAAATCACATTTCTTTGAAATGATGCATAATGGACAAAAGTTGGCAAGACCTGCAATAAGAGGTATGACACCTAAATAAAACCAAGGATTGCCTATAATAACACCTGTAGCAATAAGTCCAAGTCCTAAAACAATTCTAATTGGTCTACATATTTTTCTGATTTTATTGAAATCCATTCAATTACCTTTAGATTAATATTAATTTGATGCAATTATATCTTTAATTAAGTAAAATTAATCCAAATATGCTAAAATCCATTTCAAATATAAGGAATTTTAAATATGAAAAATTTTATTTACAATGAAATGATGGTGCATGTACCACTTTGTACATCAAAAGACCCTCAAAAAGTGTTAATTTTAAGTGATAATACAGATGCATTTGAAGCAGAAGTTGCAAAGCATGACAATATTGCATCTGAAGCACTGGCTGCAAATATCGATGCTCTTCGTGGAGCAGCAGATAATGAGTATGATGTAGTTATCTCTGAGATAGATGCAGATGCAGCAGTTTTGGCACACCTGAATCGTGTTTTAAAAGAGGATGGCTTACTTGTTACAACACATCCATCTTTAGATAATGTAGATGCAAATACAACTATGATGCAAATCTTAGGGAAGTATGCGAAAATTATTATGCCTTATAACTTAGGTAATGGAGAGACTGCTCTTTTAGCTTCTAAAGAGTATCATCCAACTGCAGATATTATCTTACAGCGTAGTGATATGCTTGATGGTTTAGATTTTTACAATTGTGATGTTCATCCTGCAGCCTTTGCAATGGGTAACAACATACGTAAAGCATACTTGGGTGTAATTAAAAACTAATGGCATTTGAGTATGCCATAGCTTTAACCGGTGGTATTGCTACAGGAAAAAGTACTGTGGCATCTTTGATGGCCTTAAATGGCATGCGGGTTATCGATGCCGATACAATCTCACATGAGATTTTAGATGCATCTTCTCTTTGGGTGAGTGAAACCTATGGGGATGAGTATCTTAAAGGCTCTAAAAAAGTAGATCGTACAAAACTTGGTGAGCTTGTTTTTTCAGATGAGAATGCTAAGCAAACTTTAGAAGAGTATCTTCATCCAAAAATTCGCTCTGAGATAGAAAAACGCAGTGAAAAACAAGATAGTTTTAAATTTCCTTACCTTATAGACATTCCCCTTTTCTTTGAAAACAACAACTATAATATAAAAGATTCTGTAGTGGTATACACTCCTCGTGATGTACAACTAGAGCGTTTTATGAAACGCAATGGCTACTCAAAAGAGGAATCTTTAAATCGTATAGCTTCACAGATGCCAATAGATGAAAAAAAGAAAAAAGCAACCTGGGTGATAGATAACTCAAAAAATCTCAAACATCTTCAACAAGAGGTGGAGGATTTTGTTGCCATAATTAAAAAGAAGTACCTTTAAAGGATTCAAGATGCAAATAGCAAAATATAGTGCAAATGGAAATGATTTTGTACTTTTTCATACCCCTATGCGAGATGATTTTACACAACTTGCTCGTGAGCTTTGTCATCGTCAAGATGGGATAGGCGCAGATGGCCTCATTGTTATAATTCCCCACAGTGAGTACGATTTTGAATGGCTATTTTATAATTCTGATGGAAGTCATGCAGATATGTGCGGTAATGGAAGTCGTGCTTGTGCTCATTATGCCTATGTGAATGAGCTTGCACCTAAAGAGATGGCTTTTCTTACTGGTGCTGGAGTGATTCATGCAGTGGTGGAGGAGGGTGATGAGCGAAGTGCAATGGTTCTAAGTGAACTTACCCCTCCTAAGCTCTTAGATTCCTCTATAGAGCATAATGGACAAAGCTGGTGGCTTCTCAATACGGGTGTTCCCCATTTAGTTTGCATAAAAGAGAGTGTTGAAGAGTTTGATATAGAAGAGGCTCGAGAGCTTCGTTACAAATACAATGCTAATGTCAACATTTGTGCACTAGAGGGTGAAAACATGCGAGTAAGAACCTATGAGCGTGGTGTTGAAAATGAAACACTTGCTTGTGGCACAGGGATGGCAGCTTGTTTTTACAGAGCTTTACAAGAGAAAAAGGTAAAAGAGAACATAGAAGTTTATCCTACGAGTGGTGAAACACTTTACTTAGGTGTCAATGAGAGAACCATAACTTTTAAAGGTCGTGTAAAAAATACTTTTAATACAGAGTGGGAAGTTTAGAGAGTAAAGAAGTTGTGAAGAAGCGAGGCTTAAAGCCCTGCTGCTTCAACAATTTTTGCTTGATGATCTGCAATAAGTGGCTCGATAACTTCATCTAGAAGTCCACCATTCATGATCTCATTTAATCTATAGAGAGTAAGGTTGATACGATGATCGCTCATACGGTTTTGTGGGTAGTTGTATGTACGAATACGTCCAGATCTATCTCCAGTTCCTACTTGAGCGGCACGTTCAGCTGCATTCTCAGACTGTTGAGCTTGCATCTCTAGGTCATAAAGTCTTGCTTTGAGAACTTTCATCGCCTTTTCACGGTTTTTATGCTGTGATTTTTGATCTTGATTGGTTACAACCAAGCCTGTTGGCAAGTGAGTGATACGAACAGCAGAATCGGTAGTATTTACTGATTGTCCACCACATCCAGAAGAACGCATAACATCGATTTTAAGATCGTTTTCACTAATCTCAATCTCAACATCATCTACCTCTGGCATCACTGCAACTGTAATAGCTGAAGTGTGTACACGCCCTTGTGATTCTGTCGCTGGAACACGTTGAACTCTATGTGTCCCACCTTCATATTTCAACCGACTATAAACCTGCTCACCCTTGATAAGTGCGGTGACCTCTTTATATCCACCAGCATCACTAGGGGATGTGGAGATAAGCTCTATCTTCCATCCACGTAGGTCTGCATAGCGAGTATAGGCATCAAAAAGATCTCCAACAAAGATAGCTGCTTCATCTCCACCAGCTCCAGCACGAAGCTCAACAATGATATTTCTATCATCATTTGGATCTCTAGGGAGAAGTAGCATCTTAATCTCTTCCTCAATCTCTGGCTTGCGAGGTTCAAGTTCTTTGAGCTCCTCTTTAGCCATCTCACCCATCTCAGCATCACTTAACATCTCTCTTGTATCAGAAATATCTTGTATAAGAGTTTTGTACTCTCTTGCTTTTTCAACGATTGGTAAAAGATTTGATTGTTCTCTGGAGAGGTCTGTCATCCGTTTGATGTCAGAGGTGATATCAGGTGAACTTAGCAATTCGCTAAGTTCGTTATAGCGGTTGATAAACGGTGTAAGTTTATCTGAAAGCATAATTTATGCTCTAATTATATAGCGTTTACAGATTTGTGTAGACGGCTAACTTTTCTAGCAGCAGTTTCTTTTTTAAGAATACCTTTGCTTACGAATTTATGAATTTGTTGATTTGCAACTTTAAATGCAGCTTGCGCTTCTTCTTTGTTACCAGCTTCAACTGCAGTTGTTACTGCTTTTACGATGTTTTTAAGACGAGTTCTGTAGAAACGATTACGTTCTGTACGAACGATTGTTTGACGAATTCTCTTAATTGATGACTTGTGATTTGCCATTAATGAGTCCTTCTCATGAAAATTTAGTGCGCAATATTAGCTTAAAAATAATTAAAATTAAGTTAAAGGGTGGTAAAATACACTAATTTAACAAAAATGGAAACAAACATGAAATCATTGAAACTATTTGGAACAGATGGAGTAAGGGGTGAAGCCGGCTCATTTTTGAGTGCTGAGGTGGCTATGAAAGTGGCTATGGCAGCGGGAATCTTCTTAAAAGGGAAAGCTGTAACAAATAGGATTTTAGTAGGAAAAGACACACGTCGTAGTGGTTATATGATAGAAAATGCGATTGTGAGTGGTTTGACTGCTATAGGATTTGATGTGGTTGAGGTTGGACCTATGCCAACACCTGCCATCGCGTTTATCACTGAAAATATGCGTTGTGATGCTGGGATTATGATATCTGCTTCTCATAACTCTTATGAAGATAATGGGATAAAACTTTTTGATGGACATGGTAATAAGTTTTCAACACGTGTAGAAAAAGAGATAGAATCGATCTACTTTAATGAAGAAAAACTCAAAGAAGCACAGGTCACTGGAAAGTACATAGGAAAAGCAAAACGTATAGATGATGTGATAGGTCGCTATATAGTACAGCTAAAAAACTCTTTTGATGTATGTAAAACACTTCAGGGGATGAGAATTGTTCTTGATACCTCTAATGGAGCAGCTTATAAGGTTGGACCAACTGTACTTGAAGAGCTTGGTGCTGATGTTATAGTGCTTCACAATGAACCAGATGGTTTTAACATCAATGAAGGGTGTGGAGCACTGCATCCTAGAGATGTAAGCGAAGCAGTAGTGAAATATAGAGCAGATCTAGGGATTGCTCTTGATGGTGATGCAGATAGACTAGTGGTAATAGATGAAAAAGGTGAAGTGGTTGATGGGGATCAACTTCTTGGAGCACTTGGAGCACACTTAGCAGAAAAAGGAAACCTTAAAGGTGGAGCGATTGTAGCTACTGTAATGAGTAATGGTGGTCTTGATGAGTTTATGCAGGCGAAGGGTTTAAAACTACTTCGCTCTGATGTAGGGGATAAGCATGTTCTTTCTATAATGAAAAAAGAGAACATCAATTTTGGTGGAGAGCAAAGTGGTCATGTCATTATGAGTGATTTTGCAAAAACGGGTGATGGCCTAGTAAGTGCTTTAGCTGTGCTCTCTTTACTTATAGATAAAGGTGCTAAAGCATCCGAAGTACTTCGTCCATTTCCTCTTTACCCTCAAAAGCTTGTGAATCTAAATGTAAAAGTGAAAAAACCCTTAGAGGAGATAGCTGAACTTAGTGGGAGACTAGAGCATTTAGAAAAACTGGGGATGCGTCATCTTATTCGTTACTCTGGTACGGAACATAAACTTCGAGTACTTCTTGAAGCTAAAGATGCAAAAGAGATGAATAAACAGATGGATATTTTAGTAGAATTTTTTCAAAAAGCTCTCAATGCCTAATCAGTCGCTAAGATTTTCTGTTGTACTTCTTTTTGCCTTGGTGGGTGTTTTTATAGTTGATCAAAATATTAAAACACTATTTGTAGAGGGGTTTCGTTACTATACTGAGTGTATTGATCTCATTTTAGTCTATAACAAGGGTGTGGCGTTTTCTATGTTTGCATTTTTAGATGAGTATCTCAAATATATACAACTTGTAATGGTGAGTGGCGTTTTACTTTACCTTTTTTACCTCAAAGAGCTTTGTTATGCCTTACCAGGGGGGATACTCCTTGGAGCAGCATTCTCTAATATATACGATAGATTTATCCATGAGGGTGTAGTAGATATGGTGTACTGGCATTGTGGATTTAATTTTGCAGTGTTTAACTTCGCAGATGTAATGATAGATCTTGCAGTAGTGTGGTTTTTAATTCTCAATTTTAAACCCCATATATGTAAAAGCTAGATAAAAGAAGAATTTTGGTATTATTGCCCAAAATAATAGTTGAATGACTAAAGAAATAATCATAATTAAAGGAAATTGATGGAAATCAAATCAAACAAAATTAATAGTGCTAATGCGGAGATTGAAGCTGTAATCTCTATGGATGAAGTAAATGCAAATATAGAAAAAATTGCAAAACAATTGAGTAAAACTGCAAATGTTCAAGGTTTTAGAAAAGGGAAAGTTCCTGTAGCAATCATCAAAAAACAATATGGTGAAAAACTTGTTCAAGATGCAGAAGCTGAAGCACTTCGTGAAGTATTAAACAAAGGTTTAGAAGAGTTAGAGATCTCAAATGAGTCTTTAATTGGTGAACCAAATATTACTAAGTTTGATAAGAGTGATGATAAGATAGAAGTAGCTGTTAAAGTTGCTATGCGTCCAACGATTGATCTTAAAGATGCTGATTCTTTAGTACCAGACTTCAAAAAACCAGAAGTAAGTGATAAAGATGTTGATGCACGTATCAAAGAACTTGCTGAGACTTCAGCTCCACTTGAAGATATCAAACGTAACCGTAAAATGAAACTTGGTGATACTGCTGTTATCGACTTTGAAGGTTTTGTTGATGGAGAGCCTTTTGAAGGTGGAAAAGCTGAAAACTTTTCACTTGAACTTGGAAGCGGTCAATTTATTCCAGGTTTTGAAGACCAACTTGTTGGTGTAAAACGCGACGAAGAAGTTGAGATCAATGTTACTTTCCCTGAGAACTACGGTGGGGAGAAACTTGCTGGTAAAGATGCGATGTTTAAAGTGAAAGTAAACGGTATCAAAGTAAAAGGCGAAGTTGAAGTAAACGACGAGCTTGCGAAAAAAATGCTTCCAGGTAACGAAGATGCTACAGTTGAGACTCTTAAAGAGGAAGTAAAAAAATCTATGGAGCAAGAGCAACTTGCTAAACTTTACAATGAAGATTTAAAACCAGCA
Source organism: Sulfurimonas sp. (assembly GCA_027063645.1). Taxonomy (GTDB): domain Bacteria; phylum Campylobacterota; class Campylobacteria; order Campylobacterales; family Sulfurimonadaceae; genus Sulfurimonas. The sequence goes on along the minus strand of JAMORK010000016.1, from coordinate 24,806 downwards.
CTTCTTGAGACTTTTGTTTCTAAAATGGTTTTTGACTTACCAGAGTTTGTTGTTGAACAAGAGATCGATATGGCTCTTAACAAAAAAGCTTCAAGTATGAGTGAAGATGAGATTAAAGAGCTTCGTGAAAATGCAGAAAAATTAACAGAGCTTCGTGAAACTTTCCGTGAAGAAGCTGAAAAATCAGTTCGTGCAACATTTATCATCGATGCTTTAGCACAAGAAAAAGGGATCAAGGTAGAAGAGCAAGAAGTTATGCAAACTATTTATTACGAAGCGATGCAAACAGGTCAAGATCCACAAAAAGCATTTGAGCAATATAAAGAGGCAGGATATATTCCAGCAATTCAAATGTCAATGGTAGAAGATAGAGTTCTTTCTGGTCTTCTTAATGCAAAGTTAGAAAAGTAGTATTATGAGCTATATCCCTTATGTAGTTGAAAAAACAGGGCGTGGTGAACGCTCTTACGATATCTATTCACGTCTTTTAAAAGATAGAATTGTTATGCTTAGTGGAGAGGTAAATGATCAAGTTGCTTCTACTATTGTGGCACAGTTTTTATTTTTAGAAGCAGAAGATCCAGAAAAAGATATCTACTTCTACATTAACTCTCCGGGTGGTGTTGTGACTTCAGGTATGGCAATTTTTGATACGATGAATTATATTCGTCCAAATGTTGCTACTATCTGTATAGGTCAAGCTGCTTCTATGGGTGCTTTTCTTCTTTCATCAGGTGAAAAAGGAAAACGTTATGCTCTTCCACATGCTCGTATTATGATCCACCAACCTTTAGGTGGTGCTCAAGGTCAGGCAACTGATATTCAGATTCAAGCAGAAGAGATTCTTCGTATGAAAGCTGAACTCAATGCAATCTTGGCTAAAAATACAGGTCAGAGTGTAAAACAAGTAGAAAAAGATACAGACCGTGATAACTTTATGAGTGCAGAAGAAGCTCAAAAATATGGTATGATTGATGAGGTTCTTATAAAGAACGATAAAGAGTAAGGAGTTACTATGTCAGGAACATTAAGAGCTAAAAAACGCAGAAATATTGATGATGCAGGGAGTGGTGAGGTAGCAGTATCTAGCCCTTCAAAATCTTTAAATATGGAAAGCCCCTCTAGTGATATAGAGATATATTCTAAAGAGGTTCTTAATGCCCTCATAGCTGACAACTTGCCTCCCACTCCAAATAACTTCTCACTTTATTTTGACAGACTCCTTGAAGATAAAAGTGAAAGTTTTCGTAAACAGATCATCTCTATGCTTGAACTTGAAGAAGCAAATGATGATGAAAATACTATAGTTCTTGAACAAAGTCTTAAAAAGGGTTTTGCAGCGATTAAAAGTATTTTAACATCTACGGCAAACCTCTATAAAAACATGGCTTTAATGACAAAGATTTTAGAGAAGCGTAAAAAAGAGTTGAGTGAAAACAAAGAACTTCAAAACGCCATGAGTGTTATGACTGCACTAGAGGGTGATGTTTCCAAGCTTAGTACTATTTTAAAAACACAAAGTACTCAGATGAAGGGTGTCTATGATGAGACTGCTCAGATTGTTAAAAATGTAGAGAATGAAACTATATTTGATAATCAGTTTGGTGTCTATAATCGTCGTTACCTTCTTTCTAAGATAGAACAAGAGATGGGTCTTATACGTGAGTTTGGTCATAAGAGTTCACTCATTATGATAGAGCTAGATCGTGATTTGAAAAAAAGTGTAAAAAATGAAAAAGCAGTCATCTTGATGACTCGTACAATTGCTAGATTACTTTTAAAAACTTCAAGACGTAGTGATATTGTGGCACATTATGGAAATGGTGTTTTCTCAATGCTTCTTAAGCATACAGATATAGAGAGTGCAAAAAAAGCTAGTGAGAGACTCTCTTATCTTGTATCTAACTCCAACTTCTTTTTAGCTGATCGTGAGATACAACTCAAAATCTCTATAGGTGTAACAAATCTTGATTCTCTTCACTCTGTAGAAGAGATTGTTGTAAGTGCAATGGATGGAATTGAAAAAGCATATGAGAAAAAAAATATTGACTATGCAGTATCATTAAGAGAGATATAAAAAATATGAAACTAAAAATAGTAGAATACCCAGATAAAAAACTCCGTCAAAAATCTGTAGAAGTTAAGAATTTTGATGCAAAACTTCATAAATTATTGGATGCAATGTATCCAATAATGATGAACACCAATGGTATTGGACTTGCTGCAATTCAAGTTGCTCAGCCTGTTCGTGCATTGATTCTAAATATCCCAGATGAAGATGGGGAGCAGCCAAGAGAGAATCTTTTAGAGATTATAAATCCTGTTATGGTTCAGCAAGCTGGTGAAACTGTGTATCAAGAGGGGTGTTTGAGTGTACCTCAGTTTTATGAAGATATAAAACGCCATGAGACAATCACTATCAACTACCAAGATAGAGATGGTAATACCCATACCCTTGATGCTGATGGACTTCTTGCAATTGCTATTCAGCATGAGATGGATCATTTAGAGGGGATACTCTTTATAGATAAACTCTCTTATGCTCGACGTAAAAAGTTTGAAAAAGAGTACAAACGTCTTCAAAAAGAGAGAAAAAACTCTTAATATATGGCAATATGCCATATAATTCCCTCTGCTAAAAAAATCAGGTTACACTTTATGCAACTTAAACAAGGTTGCTCCTATGACAAAACTTCTTTGTGCTACTTATGAAGGGCTTGATGCAAAAAAAGTAGATGTTGAACTTACCTTAACAAAAGGATTGCCATCTTTTTCTATTGTGGGTTCAGCAAATGCACTCCATGCCTCGGGTTCTATAGAGAGGATTAAATCAGCCCTCTTAAGTAATGAATACAAATTTCCCCCTAAACGTATAACTATAAACCTCGCACCAAGTGATGACTTTAAAAAGAGTGGAAGTCAATTTGATTTGAGTATTGCACTTCTTATCTCTTTGGAAAAGATAGAGGAAGATTTTAGCTCTTGGTTTGTTTTTGGTGAACTAGGGCTTGATGGCTCTGTAAAAGAAAATACTCAACTTTACCCTCTTCTTTTATCTTTAGCAAACCAAAAACTTATAACAAAGGCTGTTGTTCCTAAAGAAGCTTTAGCAAAACTCTCCAAGATACCCAATATAGAACTCTATGGTGTTGAAACACTCAAAGAGGCCAAAGAGATGTTTGAAAATCTCTCACAATCTCTCCCTAGTGTTGCAGAAGCTTCAATAGATTTTCCCTCTTATGAAATAGCACAACAAAAATACTACTATATGAAAGAGTATGATGAAGATTTTATCGATGTGAAGGGGCAAGAGGTAGCAAAAAGAGCAGCATTGATTGCTGCTGCAGGGTTTCACAATATCTTGTTAGAAGGAAGCCCCGGATGCGGGAAAAGTATGATAGCACAAAGGTTACGATATATTTTACCACCTATGACCATAAGTGAGATTTTAGATGTAGCTAAACTTGATGCCTTAAATATGAAAGAGCCAATTTTTGCACCAAGACGACCGATGCTCTCTCCACATTGTAGCTCTACACCTGCAAGTGTACTTGGTGGTGGTAATGGAAAAATAGGGGAGGTTGGACTTGCCCACAATGGGATACTCTTCTTTGATGAAATTCCTCACTTTTCAAGTAAGATTTTAGAATCGCTAAGGGAACCTTTACAAGAGAATAAAATACGAATAGGGAGAATAAACCAAAGAATCTCTTACCCTACAAGCTTTCTTTTTGTGGCAGCTATGAACCCTTGTCCCTGTGGAAACTTACTTGATGAGCACAAGGAGTGTCGTTGTAATGAGCTTGAGATACAACGATATAAAAACCGTCTCTCTGAACCTTTTTTAGATAGAATTGATTTAAATGTAGTAATGCAAAATGTAAGTAGTTCTGATAAGCCAAGTTTGAGTTCTAAGGAGATGCATAAAAAGGTAGTTCAAGCTCATATCTTTGCTAAACAAAGGGGACAAGAAAGTTTTAATGGGAAAATGAGTGACTCTGAGATAGCACAATACTGTGTCATGGATGATAATGCAAAAGCTGTTTTAGAGATGGCAATTAATAGGTTTGCCCTCTCCTTTAGAAGTATAAAAAAACTTCAAAAAGTAGCACGTACCATTGCTGATTTGGAGGAGAGTGAGATGATACAAAAGTCTCATCTCTTAGAAGCACTCAGCTACCGAAGACGATAGCTTTACCCTAGCACTTAGACATTATAGTAAGTTGCATTTGGATGGTAGACTACAAGTGCCGAAGTAGATTGCTCTGGGTGAATTTGAAAAGTCTCACTCAATTCTATTCCAAACTCTTCTGGTTTGAGTAAATCAAAAAGTGGTCGATTTAACTCTAGGTCTGGACATGCCGCATAGCCAAATGAATAACGGCTTCCTTGGTATTTATTCATCTGAACATCTGCGAGTGTGGGTTTCTCCCCCTCTGCAATGTTTAAGTCAAGGCGAATCTGCTTGTGAGCTATCTCTGCGAGGGCTTCAGCAAGTTCAACACCTAAACCATGAAATTGATAATACTCAGTATAGTCACCCCTCTCATAAATTTCACGTTCTGCATCACTTAGTTTGCTCCCAGCACTTACACAAGTAAGGGCAATTACATCATGTCTATCGGCATGAAAAAAGTCACTAAGTGCACGGTGAGGTGCTTTTCTTTGTCTTGGAAAATTAAAAATCTTTTCTGCTCTTCCCATTACATCTTTAAGTGGTTCGCGATTGATCTGATCTTCACTAAAGTAGCCTTCACTCTCATCAAAGATAAGTAAAGAGTTATCATCACTACGACAAGGCCAGTAGCCATAAAGGATAGTTGGCTCAAAAAGTTTCTCTTCAATAAATCTCTTTTTGAGTTTTTCATAAGCTGGCCATACCACAGTATCGAGTTGTTTTTGGTAAGCCTCTTTACTCATCCCTTTCGAGCTATAGCCCCAACGAGATTTAAAAAGTAGCTTGTGGTTTATCCAATCAAACGCCATCTCTATTTGTTGTTGTGTCAGTTTTATCTCTCTTCTGCCCCAAAATGGTGGGGTAGGGACTTTGACATCACGGCTAGGCATTTTAATCTCTTCAAAAGGGGGGATGATATACTCAATCTCCTCTTTTTTCTCTGTTCTTGGTGCATCAGGGTGAAGGTTGGTGTCCATATTTCCAGCTTCGATGCGGCTCATAGCTGTAACACCATCAAAGGCATCTTTACAGTAAAATATAGGACCATCATAAGCGGGACGACAAAAGTCATCTATAAAACTACGTGTAAGTGCTGCTCCACCGAGTAAGATAGGGATGGTAATCCCTTTTTCTTGAAGAGTGCTAAGGTTTTCTAACATCACTTGGGTTGACTTTACTAAGAGTCCACTCATTCCAAGGGCTGAGACATGTCCATCTTCAATGGTTTGTAAAAACTGGTCAAGTTCCACTTTAATGCCCAGATTATTTACTTTATAGCCATTGTTAGAGAGGATGATATCTACAAGGTTTTTTCCAACATCATGCACATCACCTTTAACTGTTCCAAGAGTTAGTGTTGTATCTACCTCTTTTTCCACTTTTGGAAGGTAAGGGTTAAGATGATCTACTGTTTTTTTCATGGTTTCTGCTGATTGGAGTACAAATGGGAGTTGCATTTGCCCACTTCCAAAGAGTTCCCCTACCACTTTCATAGCATCGATAAGAATCTCATTTACAATTTTTTCTGGGGCTATGGTGTGGCGAGCCTCCTCTACAAGAGGGATCATTCTATCTTTATCTCCATCCATGAGAAGTTTAGCAATTTTTTCTTCATAACTCATCGCTAAGTACTCTTCATCTACTGCATCATTATCTACCGCTTCTTTCGTAGAAAAATGTTCTATAAAGGCAAAAAGAGCTTCCCCATTTGGAAGACGATTAAAGATTAAATCATCACAAATTTTTTGATCTTCTTCTGGGATTTTGTTAAGGGGAATAATATGTTTTACATTGATAATAACTGCTGTTAATCCTGCTTGAATACAGTGGTGCAAGAACATAGAATTAAGGTATGGTCGTGCATCTTTATCGAGTCCAAAAGAGATGTTTGAAAGACCTAGAATAGCTCCAACTTCAGGGTGCTTTTGACGAAGTTGACGGATCGCTTCAATGGTGTTGATACCTGCTTCAAAATACTCCTCATCACCACTTCCAAGTGTAAAGGTAAGAACATCAAAGACTAAATCTTCTTTTTTAATTCCATGGCGGTTTGTTGCAAGGTCTATAATGCGATCAGCAACTTTGAGTTTCTCTTCAACTGTTTTTGCCATCCCCACTTCATCAATAGTAAGACAAACAAGAGAAGCTCCAAACTTTTTAGCTAGTTGACACACTGCATCAAATTTCTCTTCGCCATCTTCAAGGTTGACTGAGTTTAAGATAGCTTTTCCACCTATGTGTTTAAGGGCAGTCTCTAAACCTTTTGTTTGTGTAGAGTCTGGCATAAGTGGTAGAGCAATTTTTTGTGCATACATTGCCATAACAGCGGTCATATCTTTTGTTTCGTCACGTCCTGCAAAGCCTACATTGACATCGACTACATGAGCTCCTGCACGAACTTGTTGTTGTGCTACTGAGAGGGTACCCTCGTAATCTTCTGCTAAAAGAAGTTCTCTAAAGGCTTTGCTTCCCGTCGCGTTTGAACGCTCACCTACAAGCAAAGGTGCTGGCTCTTGCATAAGTGGTACGGTGTTAAAAAGAGAAGCGATGGAAGTTTCATGACTCCCTGTAGGTGTTTTTGGTGTTTTATTACTTACTGCATCAACAAGTGCACGAATATGCTGAGGTGTTGTTCCACAACAGCCACCTAAAAAGGAAACGCCATCTAGTTCTAAAAACTTTTGTTGTTGCTCTACAAACTCTTCTGGTCCCATTGGGTAGTATGTGTAACCTCCACGGTTTTGTGGGAGTCCCGCATTGGCATGGACTGAGATAGGCTTGTGCCAAAGTTCTGAGAGTGTTTTTACATGTTTAAGAACTTGCTCTGGTCCTGTTCCACAGTTAAATCCAAGAGAAAGTATGTCAAATGGCTCCATAATTGTAGCGATGGTTGTTGCATCTGTCCCAATAAGCATCGTACCACTAAGCTCAATAGTTACAGAAACCATAATAGGTAACTCTGTACCCATTTGGCGGTTTGCTTCTTCACAAGCATGAAGGGCTGCTTTAATTTGAAGAGGATCTTGACAAGTTTCTAGTAAAAAGATGTCTGCTCCACCATCAATGAGTGCCTTACAAAAGTCTGTATAGCCTTCAAACATCACATCATAAGTGATATGTCCAAGGGATGGGAGTTTTGTACCAGGCCCTACACTCCCTAGACAAAAACGGGGATGCTCTGGTGTTGAAAACTCTTCACATTTACGTTTTACAAGCTGGGCACCTGCTTTTGTAAGCTCATAAGCTCGCTCAGAGATTTGATACTCATCGAGTACCCATGAAAAAGATCCAAAGGTATTGGTAGTGATAAGGTCAGCTCCTGCGGTGAGGTAGGCATGGAAAATCTCCTCCATCACATCAGGTGCAGTGACATTAAGGAGTTCATTACACCCCTCGTTTCCTTCCCAAGCTTCTTTTGGGATCTTGTCATCACGTTGTTGTAGCTGTGTTCCCATAGCACCATCTATGATGAGTGGGCGTTTTTTGATTGTATCTAAGATGTAATTTTTTGTATTCATATCTTTAAAATCTTTATGGTAATAAAATATAAAGATATTTTAGCATCTTTGGGCCTAAGAATTTCTGTTATTTGGAGAGTTTTGAGAAGGATTAAGTTTATATTAGTAATTAAAAGTATAGAATATTAGTAAATCTAATAATTGAAGTGTAAAGGATTAAAATTCTAGACATAATGACGAAAAAAGTAAAAAACTCTTGACTTATTTCGTCAGATGTTGCTATAATGACGATGAAATTAGAAAATATGAGAGGTTTAATCGTTAGTTATGGTAATTGCATACATTCGTCCAGATAAACACTTTGATGCTGTCCATGAACAATTACAACACATAAACTCTTATGCAATGGCTAATAATTTGACAATTGATGATGAATTTATCGATTATACTTCGCAAAATAAACGTTTGAGTGAACGTGAAGAGGTAACATCCTATTTTCAATCGAAACCAAAATCGACACTTCTTATTTATGATGTGTGGGTTTTAAGTACCGATATGGAAGATATCGTTCAAATGTTTAGCTGTTTACTAAGAAATGAATTTAGTGTTCACTTTATTAAGCAGTCTGTAACTATTACTCAAGCGAGTAGTGTTATGTTGGTTCTTGGTCTTATAGATCAATTACGCCAAGTGTTGCAAAATGAACTCAAGAGAGTGATTGGTCGACCAAAGGGCAGTAAGTCTAGTTCTAAATTTGATATATATATTAGTGAGATTATCTCATACATTAGAGAGAAAAAAAGTGTTAGCGAGATGGCACGACTCCTCGGTGTAAGTCGTAGTTCACTTAAAGATTATATAGAATCGAGAGAACTTAAACAGGTAGCATTTGGTTCACTTTTACCAAAAGCTCCAAAAGATGCTGAAGAGCAGGTAATAAATACAATAGTATGTCCAAATTAAATTAGGGAGAGTAAAATGAGTAAAGAGAAAACAGGTATAAAGATACCTACACCATGGAGAATAAAAAGATACTATGTGTATGCAATAATGACTGCTATAGCATTAATCTTACCATGGATTACAGTTGGAGGGAATCATTTCTTCCTTTTAAGTTTTGATAAACTAAAACTACACTTGGCATTTATCCAATTTGATATGCAAGAGTTATATCTTATGCCTTTCTTGTTAATGCTAATGTTCCTTGGAATTTTTGGTATGACAGTGATGGGTGGTCGTGTGTTTTGTGGGTGGGTATGTCCCCAAACAGTGTTCCGTGTTATCTATCGTGATCTTATTGAAACAAAGCTTTTAGGTTTACGTAAACGTATTAAAAATAAACAACAAGAACCAGATATGTCTAAGCCTGAAAATAAGGTGAAAAAAGTTGTTGCGATTCTTATTTGGACTGTTTTAGCGATTATTGCTGCATCAGATCTCTTATGGTTTTTTGTTCCACCTGAAGATTTCTTTGCTTATCTTCAAAATCCTACTGAACACTGGACTCTTATTGGTGCTGTACTTGGTATAGCAGCATTTTTGATTTATGATATTGTATTCTTACAAGAAAACTTTTGTATCTATGTTTGTCCTTATTCACGTGTACAATCAGTTCTTTATGATGAGCATACCGTTATGGCACTTTATGATATGCACCGTGGTGGAGATATCTATGATGGGCATGAGAAAAAATACTCAAAACAAAAAGATTTACTTGCAGATCAGCCAAATGCAGAGTGTACAGCTTGTGAAGCATGTGTAACTGTTTGTCCTACACATATCGATATTCGTCAAGGTTTACAACTTGAGTGTATCAACTGTTTAGAGTGTGTTGATGCTTGTACGACAGTTATGGGTAAACTTGGGAAACCTTCTCTTGTAACATGGTCAAGTGATTATGAGATAGTTGATCGAAAAGGGAAAACTCAGTACTTTAGACCTAAGGTTATAGCTTATATGGTGTTACTCGTTGCCATCACTATTATGCTTGGATTTATGGGTAGTACAAAAGAGCATATGCTTTTAAATATCAATAAAGAGACACGTCTTTACTCAGAAAAAGCACTTGACAATGGAAAAGTAAAAGTAGATAATTCATATATCTTCTTGCTTCAAAATACTGAGAATGAGCCAATGGAATTCTTTTTTGAGATTATACAACCAGAAGGTATTAACGGTAAGATCTCTATTGTAAAACCTACAAAACCGTTTAGAGTTATACCAGGTACGAAAAAGAAAAAAATTGTTACACTAAGTACTACTGATGTGCTTGTTGAAAATGATAGAAAAGATACTATTATCCCTATCACTATCCATGCATATGCACTCGATAAAGATGGTAAGAAAAGTGAAAAAATTTCTGTTATCCGTCATACAACATTTGTCTTTCCTAAGAAAAGTGTTTTAGAACGTGCAAAATAACTAAAATTTAATCTAAAACAAGATACACTCTAAAATATTGAATTTTGGAGTGTGTTTTGCTTAGTAAATTTAAAAAATATATCCTCTACACCCTTGCTATTTATGCTGTAGTTGGATTTATCATCCTTCCTCTTGTCCTCAAACCTCAAATCATTAAAATTGTTGAAGAGCAAACTAATGCAAAGTTGAGTTGTGAAAAGATCTATTTTAATCCTTTTATATTCAATCTATCTCTCCACGGGGTTGTACTAAGCGATTTACAAAACAATAAGCTTATAAGTTTTAGAAAGTTTTTTATTGATTTTGAGCTTTACTCCATTTTTAGAGGAGCTATTCATCTCAAAAATATAGTGCTTGATGAACCTAAAATATTTGTTGAACTCTCCAAAAACAAAGAACTAAATCTTTTGGGTATTGTAAAATCTTCTCCAGATGAAAATACTTCAGCTACACAAGAGACAACTAAAACAGAGATTCCTCATATTGTTATTGATAAAGTGAAACTGAGTGATGGTTATATAAGTTATAAAGATTTTTCACTTAAACATGAGTTTGATTTCTCTTTTGGTCGTATCGGATTTGTCTTGAAAGATATAGATACGAACGATTTTAAGAAAAAAGGTGCAAAGCTAAGATTTCATACAAACCTTGGTGATGGGGGATTTTTAGACCTTAAGGGTGATATAGAATCGCTTGAACCTTTTGCCATGAGTGGAGATATCACTTTTGAAGCGAGCAAACTCTACACAGAGTGGAAATATTTGCAAGAAAATCTTAATCTTGAAGTAGCTGATGGAAAGATATCTTTTGGGGCACATTATGCTTTTAATCTAGCAGATCTTAATGCTACAAAAATTGATAAACTTTATCTTTCTCTTGATAAATTAAGAATCAAACCCAAGTCAAAACCAAAAGATGTCTTAAATTTAGAACATGCTTATGTTCAAAACGCGACGATACTTCCACTTATGCAAAAAGTTCATGTAGAAAAAGTTGGACTAGATACTTTAGATGTAAAAGTAAAAAGAGCAAAAAGTGGAGATATAGACTGGCTTGCTTATATAAAAACAAATTTTGAAACTACTCAAACTCCAGAAGTGCAAGAGGATCAAAATGTAACTACACCTTGGGATGTAAGAGTAGATGAACTTGCATTAGAAAATATAGCATTAGAGTTTGATGATAATGGAGTTTCACCAAAAGTACTAACACAACTTAATGATCTTGATATCTATTTGAATAATATAACCCTAGCAGGGAAAGAGGCGATCCCTTACCAGCTTAATTTACAACTCAATAAAACTTTTAAGTGTCGTTCTCAAGGGGAGATTGTCCATGCAAACTTAGATATAAGAACACAAACTGACTGTTCAGGATTTAATCTTGTGCATTATAGACCATATATTGATCAAGCTGCAAAACAAAATCTTAAAACTTATGATCTCAAACTTTTAAGTGCTATAGTTGGTTTTCATACAGAGGTAAACATAGAGGAAAAAGATAAAGAGATGGTTTTTTCTGTAGAAGATACAAACCTCTCTATAGACAAATTCTCTATTGCGAAACGCAGTACTCGAGAAAAATTGAGTGGTTTTAAGGCCTTAGATATCTCGGGTGTCAATTACTCTACACTGACAAATAAAGCAGGGGTAGATACTATCGCCTTAAATAATCTGTACCTCAATGGAGCAAGATATAAAAATGGAAAGATAAATCTTGATGGCTTAGTGGAACCCAAAAAGACAAAGAAAACAAAGAAAAAACTCAAACAAAAAGATGCAAAAAAGCTAGGGTTGAAACTCAAACATTTTGCACTTAACAATGCAAGAGTAAGTTTTAAAGATAAAGCACTACCAAAGAGTGTGACAAGCAGACTTGATAGAATCTACTTGAATGCTTACGGTATAGATATCGAAAAAAATTCTTGGTTAAAGTATAGATTTTCGATGAGAGTCAATAAAAAAGGTTATGTTAAATCTCGCGGTAGCCTAAGACATACCCCTTTAAAACAAAAGGGAAGTTTAGAACTAAAACAAATCTCCCTTACAGAGTTAACACCTTATATACAGGAGAAAGCATATGTAAGTATTGATGATGGAACAATCTCTTTAAAAACAAAAACATCCTATAGTGTTTCAAAAACAAAACCTGACCTTAGTGTTAATGGTTCTTTTAATTTGAATAATTTATATGTTACAGATTCACGAGATGAGAGTCCATTACTCGCTTTTTCAGATGTAGATTTAAAAGCTTTTACTTTCGAGCTTTTTCCAAACAGACTCTATATAGATACGATGAACATAGGAAGTTTTTATGTAGATGTTCTTATAGATCAAAATAAACAGCTCAATTTCTCAAAACTTGTCAAAGTTGAAGATACCAATGCAACACAAGAAACAGTTACAGAAGATGTGGCCATAGCAGAAGATGTAAACGCGACAAAAGAACCAAGCTTCCCTATAAAAATAGCGAAGATAAATATCTCTGAGGGGAATGCAAAATTTGCAGACCTCTCTATCCCTATTCAGTTTAGAACAAATATACATAACCTCAATGGGGAGATCTACTCTGTGGGTAATGTTGCAGGAGAGACAACTTTTGTTGATTTAAAAGGGGATGTTGATGAGTATGGATCAACAAAACTCAAAGGAAGTATAAACAGTGCAAACCCTAAAGAGTTTACAGATTTAAGCTTTAACTTTAAAAATCTTGAGCTTAATGCGATGAGTGGTTATAGTTCCTCTTTTGCAGGCTATGAGATAGATTCTGGAAAACTCTATCTTGATCTAGGCTATAAGATAAATAACTCTCAACTTCAAGGTGCAAACAGTGTTATCATTAAGAAGATTAAGCTTGGAAAAGAATCTGAAGATGAAAATGTCACAAAACTACCTTTAGGCTTTGTGATTGCTCTTTTAGAAGATAGCAATGGAATTATTGACATAGATATGCCAGTGGAGGGTAATCTTGATGAGCCTGATTTTAAGTATGGGGCTCTTGTGTGGAAAACTATAGGAAATCTTATCGCTAAGGCGGTAAGCTCTCCCTTTAAGTTCTTAGGTTCTATGATGGGTATGGATGGAGATGCACTGGAGTATGCAGAGTTTGAAGCAGGATCGACAGAGATTCTTCCAACAGAGAAAGAGAAACTTGATAACATTGCTAAAATGATGCTTAAGCGCCCTAAAATTGATCTTGCTATTGCCCCAACTTATGATGCAGTAGTAGATAAAGAAGCTCTACAGCTCAATAAACTTATAGCATTTGTGATGGAAAAAAGTGGTATTAAAAATAAAAAAGATCATAAAAATGCGATGACTATAGATATGCTAGAAGATATCTATGATGAACTCAAAGGGGATGAAGATCTTCTTGATGCAACAAAAGAAAAATTAGAAAAAGAGTATGAGGGTAAAGAGAGTGAATTTGATAGAGCATACCTTCTAACACTTATAAATATGACACGAAATCTTCAAGTTGTTAGCGAGGCTGACTTAGTTTCCTTAGCTAAAGCAAGGGAAAAAGTACTTGTAGAGTATCTTGTACAAGGGAAAAATATTGAACCACAAAGAGTCTTACATCTCGAGTTGCAAAAAGTTGATGGTTCTGAAAATAAGCTTGTGCAAATGAAACTACAAGTGGAAGTAAAATAATTTTTCGCTATAATTCGCTCTTAATTTCAATTTTAAATTAAAGGTATTTTATGGCGTTTTCAAAAGAAAATAGACAGGGGACCATCTCTGGTATCATATTTGTAGCAATTTTTGCTGCTGCTGCAACTATGATTGCAGGTTTAGCTCCTGTGAAAGCATTAGGAATCTCTCCTCTTGTTATCGGTATTGTTATGGGTATATTTTATGCAAATACTTTGCACCAACATATTCCAAGCGAATGGGGAACTGGTATAACATTTAGTGGGAAAAAGATTCTTCGTTTTGCAATCGTTTTTTACGGTTTTCGTATAACATTTCAACAAATTATGGAAGTGGGTATGAGTGGTTTTATGGTTTCACTCATTATGCTCTCAACTACATTTATCTTAGGAACATACTTAGGGATTAAAATCTTTAAGATGGATAGAGATACTTCAATGCTAACAGCTTCAGGAGCATCAGTTTGTGGTGCAGCTGCAGTTCTTGCAACAGAACCTGTACTTAAAGCAGAAGGACACAAAACGGCAGTTGCTGTAAGTATGGTTGTTCTTTTTGGTACTATCTCTATGTTTCTTTACCCAGTTCTTTATGCTTCTATAATAGAGCCTGCAACAGGTTTTTTACATATGACACCTGAGCAGTTTGGTATCTATGTTGGTGGTACTATTCATGAGGTTGCACAAGTTGTTGCCGTTCCTGCATCTGTAGTTGGTGCTCCAGAAGCTATGGCTAACTCTGCAGTTATTGTAAAAATGACTCGTGTTATTATGATTGCTCCTATGCTTATAGTTCTTGGACTTTATCTCTCAATGCAAGCAAAAAAAGCTGGTGGAACAGGTGGTGGTCTTACACTTACAATTCCTTGGTTTGCAGTTTATTTTGTTGGTATGGCTGGGTTTAACTCACTTGATTTAGTACCTCATGATATTGTGGCTACTATCAACGAAATTGATACATTCTTACTTACAATGGCTATGACAGCCCTTGGTATGGGAACAATTTTTGCAAAATTTAAAGGGCTTGGATTAGCACCTCTTTATACAGCAGGAAGTATGTTTATATGGCTTGTTGTTGGTGGTTTTGTTGTAACTAAAGTGATCACTTCTATATTTTAAGCTCTTCATATAGAGATATAAGTAGAAAATGATTAAATTTATTGGGGTGGTGAAAAAGTAATCTTTACTTTTGTTCCCTCCCCCTCAATAGAGTCGATTTTTATGCGAAAATCGTACTCTTTGATGATACTCTCCACAATGTTTAACCCCACACCAAATCCACCAGCATAAGAGTTTGCTCGTACAAAGCGTTTGAAAATTATTTTAAGTTTCTCTTTGGCTATCCCTATCCCTGTATCTTCAACTATAAAACTATTGTGACTTGTTGCAATACTCATAGTCCCATGAGGGTTTGAGTACTTGATAGCATTTGAGATGAGGTTGTTTGCAAGCATTTTTGCTTTGATAGGAGTGATAGTGATAAAGCAAGGTTGCAGTTGTGTTTTAAGTTGAATATTTTTTTTCTCTAAAAGTTCACCAAAGTAAGCTATCGCTTCTGCAACAGTAGTACTAAAGTCTATCTCCACAGCACTCTCTTGTTTTGTATCAAAACTGATGTAACTTAAAGAGGAGTAGATATCATAAAGTTGTTTGGTGCTGATGCTGATATTTTTTACAATCTTTTCATCATAAGTTTTTTTAGATTTTAATCTTGAAGTACTCATCATTAGTGCCGTAATAGGTGTATTGAGTTCATGAGTTGTATCTTTAACAAACTCCTCAATCTCCTGCATCTTATCACGAATAGGCCGAAGAAACATATAAGATAAAAAGACAGAGATTATGATGATAAAAAAAGCGGTAAAGATGACAGTGTAGGCGATTTTATTTTTAAGATTCATAATGTTACGACTACATTGAGAGCTTTGTACTACGACATATTCAACCCCAAGGTGTCCAGCTACATGGCGAGAAACAAGGGTGAAAAAACTTCCTTGCATATAGAAATCTTTAGAGAAATCTACCTCTTGTTGTATCTCACCATCTAAAAGTTTTTTTTCTTTGTCATAAAGGGCAACTAAAGCATAGGGAAAATGCTCAAGTTTGTACTCTTTATGCATCATATCAGCTTGGATGATTTGTGAGCTTACCTTGTCTGCTATGTTTGTCATCTTATAGTAGTTGTTATTCATCTCCATGCTTACTTGGGAGTTAAAAAACCAGTAAGCAGCAAGTGCTAAAAATAAAAAAGAGGAGATAAGATAGAGTGCTAAAAAGGAATAAAAAGATTTTTTGGTGATTTTATTCATAAAGATATCCCTCCCCTCGAATGGTTTGAATCTTCTCTTTGCCTATAATCTCACGGAGTGTTCTAATGTGTGAACGCAGTGTTGCATCACTAGGGAGTGTCTCAAAATCCCAGATATTTTGCATCAACTCCTCTGAGGAGATAAGTCTTTTTTTGTTATTTAAAAAGTAGTTGAGAAGGAGAGTGTCTTTCGTAGCAAGAGTAAACTCTTTTTTGTTTTTGATGATTTTTTTAGAGTTTGCATAAAAAACAATCCCCTCATCTATTGTTATCTCTTGATTAGTCTCAATATTAAAGAGTCGTTTGGTGTTTAATATACGAGCATGAAGCTCTTCAAGCTCAAAAGGTTTTTTGATGTAGTCGTGTGCCCCTATGTCAAAAGCTTTTTGGAGGTAGTTTGTATCGGTATAGGCGGTGATGAAAATGGTTGGGGTATTATCACTAAAAGAGCGAAGCTCCTCTAGCAGTTCAAGACCATTTTGCCCTGTAACATTGATGTCAAAGATAAAAAGATCATACTTCTTTGTCTCTAAGTGTTTATGAACCTCTTGGGAGTTATAAGCATACTCAACATGAAAACTCTCTTGTAAAAAATCGAGTAATATATCGGATAAAACAGCATCATCTTCCATTAAAAGTATCTTCATAGTATCCCTTTCTTTATCTATTTTAGCGTAAAATACATAATGCTTATAAAGATAGATGATATAAATAATGATGATATAAAGATATACAAAGAACTTAGAGAGAATGCTTTTCGTAGCGATAATAGTTTCATAGCCGATAGCCCAAAAGTGGTGAACTTACTTTTAGAGGGTGACTTGGAGATACGAAGTATTTTAGCGACACAAGAGTATTATGATGAGTATCTAACTCTTGTAGAGAAAAAAAAGATACCTCGATGTTATGTGACAACAAAAGAGGAGATGGGGAAGATTGTAGGGCATAAGATACACCACAATTGTATGATGCACGGCATCCGTCCTTCATTAACACCCTTAGAGGATTTAGGGGATGAATTGATTATCTTGGACAATATCACCTCAAGTGAAAATGTAGGCTCAATAGCAAGAAGTGCAGCCGCCCTTGGTGTCAAGAGTTACCTTTTACCAAAGAGCTCTCCTCACCCTTTTAACAGACGTGCCCTCCGCGTTTCGATGGGGTATGCCTCCTATTTGCAAACACATATTTTTGATGATATAAAGCTTCTTATTCCAGCCTTACAAGAGCTTGGTTATAAGGTGTATGCGGCTGAGGTGAGTGAAGATAGCTCTTTTTTGGCAGAGGTAGATGTAGCAGAGAAATGGGCCCTTTTGATGGGACATGAGGGGCGAGGTATCGCAGAAGATATTTTGGCATTATGTGATGAGGTAGTTACTATAGAGATGCAAGAGAATGTTAAAAGTTTTAATGTTGGGGTTGCTGCATCACTTATAATGTATCAGTTTCAAAGAAAAGTATCACTAAAAAATTAAAATTGTTATATAATGCTTGTATATAATCTAAGGAGTTCTTTTGGATCATGTGTATATTGGGCGACAGCCTATTTTAGACCAAAACTCAAAACTTTGTGCTTATGAGATTCTTTATAGAAACTCACAAAAGAGTGCAAGTATCAATGATGATAGACATGCAAGTGCAGCTGTTATCAACAGTATTTTAAATAAATTTGGTACAAAAACATTGCTAGGAAGTAGACGAGCATTTGTCAAAATTGATGAAAAGTTTTTGATGCATGACCTTATCTTTAGTATCCCAAAAGAGTTCTTTGTGTTTTCTTTCTTTGCAACGATTGAGATGAGCGAAAAGGTTGTTGAACGTATAGAGCAACTTCACGATAAAGGTTATATTCTTTCTATAAACGATATCTCCTTGGATGAGAAAACTCTTTTAAAGTATGAGCCGATTCTCCCTTTTATTGATTATGTAAAGATAAATTTTAATGTATATGATGTAGATGGTGAAAAAGGTATATGTGAGGGTTTTAAAAAACATAATATTACTATTATAGCGACAAAGATTGAAGATGCTAAAACATATAAACATGCCCGTGAATACGGTTGTGACTGGTATCAGGGTTATTTTTTCTCTAAACCACAGATTTTAGAAAATGAAAGATACGAACCACAACAGATGCAAATCTTAAAACTCTATAATCTTTTAATGCAAGATGTAAATATAGATGAGATAACAAATGAGTTTGAGAACAATCCTGAGATTACAGTGCAACTTTTACAGTTTATAAACTCTGGGACTTTTCATTTTAGGCAAAGAATATCTTCAATTCACCATGTCTTAACTCTTGTTGGTCGTGTTTCTATAGCCCAATGGCTGATGCTTATGATCTACTCAAAATCTGTTTCTAAATCCTCTGAGCAATCACCTTTAATGCTCATGGTGAAAAATAGAACTGAGATGATGGAGAGAGTGCTGAAACTTTTAAAACCAAATGTGCGAAGTAATGCTCTTGGTGAAGCTTACCTTGTAGGTGTTTTATCTTTGATGGATAGTGTTTTTGGAGTTAGTTTAGAAAGTATTTTAGAAACTATTAATGTCTCAGATAAGGTAAAAGAGGCTCTTTTAGAAGAAAAAGGAGCTCTTGGAAATATCTATCGCTTAGTTAGGTATGTAGAAAATTTTAACACCTCTGCTGTGGTAAAGTTTGAGCAAAGGTACAATCTTAAACCGGGTGCTATTAATGCTATAGTATTAGAGAGTATGAAAGAGGTTCATAAGTTTGAAAATAAGTAAACTATGTAGATAATGGTATAATTTCAAAAAAAGATATAAATATGAAATTTTCTACACTCCCTCTCTCTGATGAGATGCTCCAAAACCTTGATGCCTTAGAGTATAATGAGACAACACCCATCCAAGCTGAAGCTCTTCCCCATATACTTCAAAAAAAAGATCTTATAGCTCAGGCAAAGACAGGAAGTGGGAAGACTGCTGCCTTTGGTATAGGACTACTTGAAGCCCTAGATGTAAAAAAATTCCGTGTGCAGTCTCTTGTTCTTTGTCCTACTCGTGAACTCGCAGACCAAGTAGCTAAAGAGCTCCGTCGCCTTGCGAGATTTAAACACAATATCAAGATTTTAATCCTTTGTGGTGGAGAGAGTTTTGGGAAACAACTTGGCTCCCTCTCCCATCAGGCTCATATCATTGTAGGAACTCCTGGTCGCGTTTTAAAGCACCTTAATAAAGAGAGCCTCAGTTTAGAAAACCTTCAAACTCTTGTTCTTGATGAGGCAGATAGAATGTTAGATATGGGTTTTATAGAAGAGATAGAATCTGTACTCTCTTTTGCACCTAAAGAGCGACAAACACTTCTTTTTTCTGCAACATATGATGATGAGGTTTTAGAGATTAGTAAGAAGTTTCAAGATGATGCTGTCATAGTGAAGGCATCTCAAGATGAGCTAGCCAATGAGATAGAGGAGATATTTTATGAGTGTAGCGATAAAGCAGACACTCTTGTTAAACTTTTCTCAACATATAAACCTCAAAATGTGATAGTCTTTACAAACACAAAGGTAGCAGCCAAAGAGTTAGCCCAGAGTCTTCAAAAAAATAAGATAGATGCCCTTGCAATTCATGGAGACTTGGAGCAGTATGAACGCAACGATGTTTTAGTACAGTTTGCAAATAAGTCATGTCCTGTACTTATAGCGACAGATGTTGCTGCTCGTGGGCTTGACATCAAAGAGCTTAGTATGGTTGTCAATTATGATCTGCCACATGGTGTAGAAACATATACACACCGCATAGGAAGAACAGGACGAGCAGGAGCAAAGGGGATCGCTATAAGCCTATATGAGGCATTCGAAATTGAGAAGGCTGATGAGTATAAGGGTGCTTCTCGAGAGTTCTTAGATGCTCATAGTTTAGTTGCTCAGGAGGGTTTTGAGATGAAGCCAGAGTTTATCACTTTAGTTATAGAGGGTGGTAAAAAAGATAAACTTAGAGCAGGTGATATCTTGGGAGCATTAACTGCTACAAAAGATTTAACTGGTGATGCGATAGGTAAGATTGATATCTATGATAGACAAGCTTATGTAGCGATACAAAGTAAGTTTGTTGATATCGCAGAGAAAAAACTCAAATATGGTCAGATTAAAAAGAAAAAATTTAGTGTATGGGTTTTATAGGCTAGTGTTTTAATCTAGCCATTTCGAAGGGTCATACCCATCACTTGGACGGACAACCTCTTTAAGCTCTAATGCTTTAGTCATTACAATACAAGGAGTTTTATCAATATAAGACTCTCTTTGTGCACCTACTACCTCTTCAAATCCAAATTTTTCAAAAAACTTTTTATCTTCAGGACTCAGACAAATACTAAGATTTTTATGTTGGCTTGCTGCCTCTTGCAAGAATTGATCCATCATAAAAGTAGCCACACCTTGGTTTCTAAACTCAGGTTTTACAGCGATCTGCATCACTGGAGTTTCTTCATCTACAAAGCCATTAGAGTTATGCTCTTTATTGAGTTTTCTACACCAGATAGCTCCACATACTTGAGCATCTTTCATCGCATAAAGACCTAAATCTTTTCGTGTTAAACCATAAAAATTGTGGTAGATTTCAAGCTGAGGTATATCTTCTATGGTTTTATTGCTCACATCTAGTTTTTGGGCATAGTAAAGCATATCGTTCACTATCTTTTGTTCACTCGAGCGTAAAAAGTAAAGTTCTAAACTCATACTAACTCCTCTATCTGTGTGTTGTATCTCTCAAGTATCTCATCGAGTTGTGTTTGTACCTCTTCAAACTCTTCAAAAAGTTCTTCTACCTTGTTCTCTTCCTCTGCAACTTTTTTAGAAACCTCCATAAGTGAAGCACTATCTCCACTGTTTGAAAGCTCTATAAGTTCTGCATGAAGTTCAGAGACTAGCTCTTCTGTTTTCATTATCTTCTCCTCAAGTTTTTCCACTTTTTTCTTCAGAGGAGATGCCTCTTTGTTGCGTTGTCTTACTAGTTCGGCACGAAGTTTTTTATTCTCTTTGGTGGAAGATTTTGGAGCAGACTTTTGAGTTATTTGCTCCTCTTCACCACCCAGGTGGTCCCTCTCTCTGGCTTTGCCAGATTCACCTTGATCTTCCCAACCAATTTTTTCTAAAAACTCATCATATCCGCCATCAAAATACTCAGCACCCTCTTTGGCAAAGATGATAAGACGGTCACAAACGCGACGAAGTAACTCTTCGGAGTGGGTGACGATAATAGTTGCTCCCTCAAAGTTGATGATGGCTTCGGTAAGTGCTTCGATGCTTTCCATATCTAGGTGATTGGTTGGCTCATCAAGAAATAAGAGATTAACCTCTTGGGCTAAAATCTGCCCTAACATTACACGAGATTTTTCTCCACCTGAGAGAAGGGAGATCTTTTTATCGGCACTCTCTCCACTAAACATCATCGCTCCGGCGATACTTCGTATGCTTTGAGTTGAGAGTTTAGGGTTTGCTGAGTGTATCTCATCGGTGAGGATGGCATCTTTATGAAGTCGGTCTATATTTGTTTGCCCAAAGTGTGCAAAACTTACGGATGGATGGGAGCTAATATCACCACTTAGAGGTTTTAATTCACGAGCTAAAACATTAAGTAGAGTTGATTTTCCTTTTCCATTTTTCCCTATGATCCCTATGCATTCACCACGTTTTATATGAAAATTTATATCTTTAAAAAGAAGTTTTTCAGGGGTGTAACCAAAGCTGAGATTTTCTACCTCTAACATAATTTTTGCAGGAGATTCTTTAAAGTTAAAATCAAACGCGAGGGTGTTGTCAAAGCTTAAATCATCAAGGAGTTGCATCTTCTCTAGCTGTTTTACTTTTGATTGAGCAAGAGCTGCAGTAGATGCACGTGCCTTATTTTTTGCTATAAACTCTTCGAGCTCTTTAACCTTTTTGTCTTGGGCAATTTTTTGTTTTTGGTAGAGTTCATCATTTTGATGGAGTTGTGCATAAAATTTGTGAGTATTGCCTTGAAGAATCTCTATATTTTTGCGAACAATACCCATGGTATGAGTACAAACACTATCCATAAAGTCACGGTTATGGGTTATGAGTATAATCTCCCCATCAAAACTGCGAAGAAAGCTACTTAGCCAACGAAGTGACACGATATCAAGGTAGTTGGTAGGCTCATCAAGTAAAAGTAAATTTGGTTCAGTCACAAGAAGCTTTGCAAGGTTGATACGTATCTGATAACCACCAGAAAAAGAAAGAGGGTCTTTTTCTAAATCTGCTTGGGTAAATCCTAAACCAAAAAGAATTTTTTCCACTCTATAGAGCTCATACTGCATCTCTTCACTTAGAGCTAAAGCGGCTTCCTCTTTAAGAGTTGTTTTACTAAAAGTAAGATGTTGTTTAAGTGTCCCAATTTTGTAGTTTTTTGGGATGATTATCTCCCCACTATCGGGAGTCTCCTCCCCTAGTATCATCTTAAACAGAGTTGATTTTCCACTTCCGTTTCTCCCCACTAAACCGACACGATTACCGGCATTGAGTTTAAAATTGAGATCTTTGAAAATCTCTTGGGTGGTGAAACTTTTGTTGATATTTTGTAGTTGAATCATGATGCTCTTTTTTAATGAAAAGTATTTTTGACATTATATCAGGTAATGGTTTGAGATGAAATTTCTTAGTGATTTTTATCTATATTTGTGGTATAATTATTACATATCAAAAGAAAGTGAGGGTAAGATTATGCAAGTAACAGCGACACAACCACCTTCTATACAGCCAGTACCTCAAACGCCAACATATAGCAATAAAGAGGTTTATGATGCTAGTCAAGGCAATGTTATTCGCGGTGAGAGTGGAGATTTACAACTTACTCCACAAGGGGAAACCAATCTCAATAATGCCAAAGAAGAAGCAACAACTGAAGCTCAAGCTCAAACACAGGAAAAACGGGATGATACTCGTGCTAATGCTGTGGATTATTTAGCATATAGTTCTAAAAAATCTCAAGTGGAGATTTATCTTGCTGTGGCAAGTGATTCTGATGATTCAACAGCAAATATAGTGAGTGCATTAAGAGATGTGCAAAAACAAAATGCTGCTGTTGAAGCTTATGCTCAGTATCAAGCTGGAGAAAATTACAAACCTGCACTTAATTAGGTTTGTTGTTTAACCGAGAAGGAGAATATTATGACAGTGCAAAGCTATATATTCCAATCACCTTACTCAAGCCAAGTGCAGATTGGAAGACCTGATCCAAGTGCAAAACAAGACTCTCAAGGGAGTGATACCCAAACACTTGAAAATACTAACCAAACCTTACAAGAGGTAAAATCTTTTCAAGCAGCACAAACACAAGATGTAAGTCCCACTGTGACAACAAATCAACACTTAGATTTATATGCCTAAGGGTTGATTTTACTTTTTATCTCTTGGAGCATCCAAGGCCACTCTCCATAATTACTCTCAGCATTGAGATGTCCACCATTTTTTATACATAACATTTTTATGCCTAACTTTTTTTCTAAAGTGTAAGCCTCTTCTAGTGTCATATAGGGATCGTTATCTGAGCATACAAGCAGGGTGTTTTGTGCATAAAGATGAGGAGGGGGAGTAAGAGGGAAAAATTCTTGAAGCTCTTGTATTTGACAAGTAAGACTTGGTGGGGCTACAAGGTAAAGGTACTCAATTTTTTGAAGAGAGTTTGTATGACACAGGTGCATCCACAAAGTGTTTGCAAGTGAATGGCATATAACAATGTCAGGTTGAAAACTTTGTAGTCTTTCTTGAAGTTGTTCTTTCCAAACGGAGAGTTTTGGTGTGTCAAAATTGTTAAACTTTAAGAAACATACCTCCCCATAATCTTTGGCAATCTCACCAGCAAGCCAACTTTGCCAATGGGGAAAATCACTTCCTCCCCAACCATGAAGCAGTAATATTTTTTTTGCCATAGTGTATACCTCTTTTTAAGTAAGTATATCAAAGAATTCTAATGATATAATTATTGAAAAATATTAGGGGTGTTCTTTTTGAAAAAAATTATTTTTATATTTATCGTAGCGTTTGTAGGTGTTTATTTTGCTTATCTTAATGGGGGTAAGATTTTACCTTATTATCAGCAGTTGACACAAGAGAGAGTAGGGGATAAATTAGACTTACAAGAGAGTGCTCAAAAAGAGGCCCATTTTGTAGGCTCGTCAAAATGTTTAGAGTGTCATAAAGAAAAACATGAGGCATGGTCACACTCTCGCCATCCTAAGATGATTCAAAGCCCACAAGAGAACCCTTCTGTTGTAGTAGCAGACTTCTCACAACTTCCAGATGATGCAGACTTTACACTTAAAGATGCTGTGTATACCGTAGGTGGAAAATTTAAACAGCGTTTTATGATGCGAAAAGATATCAATGGTACAGAAGATTATGTTTTAGGAAATTATCAATGGAATGTTCAAACTCAAAAATGGCAACATTTCAAACCGTGGAAGTACTGGTACAAAGAGGCTTATCCGCATGATAATCAAGAGTTGCCAACTTCAAGAGCTTGTGATGGATGCCATTTTACAGGTTTTATGTCAGAATCAAAACGGGTGGAGAGTGGTATCTCTTGTGAGGCTTGTCATGGTCCAGCCTCCAAGCATGTCAAAGAGCCAGAGTCAAAAGTATACCTCGCATCTTTGAGTGATCCTATCCGTCAAAATGAGGTGTGTTTGCAGTGTCATATGCGAAACCGTGATAAACGTTTAGAGACACAGAGTATGGCAGATATTTACGGAGATGCAAAAGATTACCCAGCAGGGTATGAAGCGGGAAGATCTTTAAGTAAGTATAA